>JAYVJD010000028.1:0-2163 GCA_043769625.1 Pseudomonadota bacterium
TGTTGATTGCTGCGCCGGCACGGCATCCATCAACAGCGTTTCTTGCCCGCGCGTCATGGCTAAATAAACTTCGCAGAGTAACTGCGCATCGAGCAACGCGCCGTGCAAATTGCGCTGCGTGTTATCGACTTGATAACGTTCGCACAACGCGTCAAGATTATTACGTTTACCCGGATGCAATTCTTTCGCTAGCTTGAACGTGTCGATCACTTGCGGGCAGATATCAGCCATCTTGATTTTTTCTGCGCGCGTCAATTCTGCATCGAGAAAAGCCAGATCGAACGACGCGTTGTGAATGATTAACTCGGCACCGTTGACGAAGGCAATAAACTCATCAGCAATTTGCGAAAATAGCGGCTCGTGTTGCAGCCGCTCGGTGCTTAAGCCGTGGATTTCCAACGCGCGCGCGTCACTCTCGCGCTGCGGGTTGAGATACTTGTGAAAATTATTGCCCGTCGGGCGACGGTTGATGTATTCCACTGCGGCCAACTCGACAATGCGATGGCCCTGCTCAGGCTCAAGGCCGGTGGTCTCCGTATCCAGAATAATTTGCCGCATGGTTCTCCTTTAACGAACCGACTCGACACCGCGATTGGCGAGCCCGTCGGCGCGTTCGTTTTCTATGTGGCCCGCATGGCCTTTTACCCACAGCCATTTGACGCTATGTTTTGCCGCGACTGCGTCCAACTCTTTCCACAAATCGGCATTTTTCACCGGCGCTTTGGCACTGGTGCGCCAGCCATTGCGTTTCCAATTCACCATCCACTCGCTAATACCTTTTTGCACATACACCGAATCGGTATGCACGCGCACATTACAGGCGCGCTTTAGCGTTTCCAGCGCACGGATTACCGCCATCAGCTCCATACGATTATTGGTCGTGACGGTTTCGCCGCCGAATAATTCTTTTTCCTTATCGCCGACGCGCAGCAAGGCGCCCCAACCACCAATACCCGGATTTCCTTTGCACGCACCATCGGTAAAAATATCCACTACACCATCATTGCCCGGCCCTTGCTCTGTCATATTTATTTCACTCTGGTCAGATGACGGCGAACCGTTTGTTGTTGTACGCCGGACATGCCTTGAGCCGCCGGCGCGAGATTTTGTGCGCGTTCATTTTTGTTGCGCCAATTCGGTGTAATGAGGCGCACGCCCTGCACGCGCTTAATGGCCTGCAACATATACACGCCGCCCGCGATGCCCCACCAACGATCACCCGCAGCTTCCATAAACGAAAAACGCTCAATCCATTTTTGCGTGGCACACGGCGGCACATAACAACCGAGCTTGCCCGCCGACACGTCAAAGCCCAACAGCGCCAGCCAATCTTTCAAGCGCACCAGCGAAACAAAATGGCCGCGCCACGGAAACTCTTTTTCGCGATAGGTCATCGCCCGTTTCGCACCCCACAAACTCCACGGATTAAAGCCTAAAATAATCACCCGGCCTTCCGGCATCATCACGCGATCTACTTCGCGCAAAATTTCGTGCGGGTTGTCGGCGAACTCCAACACATGCGGCAAAATCAACAAATCGACGCTCTGTGAATCCAGCGGTAGCGCATCGAAGCGCGCCAAAATGTTTGCTGAACCATCAGGTGCGATCGAATATTTATACGGAATACGACTGGCCTGGAGAAAATCAATCTGCGCTAAGCCGAGCTGCACAGCATTAAAACCAAAAATATCCGCGACCGCTTCGTCGAGATAAGCACGCTCTTGCTTCAGCAGATAACTACCGAGCGGCGTCGTCAGCCATTGCTGCAAAGCATCGGCCTTTAACGCGTTATCGATTGATGCACTGTTTGACATAGGCTAATTTTAGTTCAAACTCCTGATTCTTCAAACTCATTTACATAAAATGGAAATTGTTCCCATACCGGCCTTTAAAGACAATTACATCTGGACCTTGGTTCAAGATGGCTACGCCGTTTGCGTGGATCCGGGCGACGCCACCCCGGTGCAAAAATACCTGTCGCAACATGGTCTTATACTCAGCGCCATCCTCAACACCCATCATCATTGGGACCACACGGGCGGCAATATCGCCTTGCTTGGCATGTCCCAGACGCCGCTTTACGCGCCGAAAAGTGAAGCCATTGAGGGCGTCACGCATCGTTTAAGTGAGGGCGACGAAATTGCGTTGCAACAAATCGGCGTC
>JAYVJD010000029.1:0-5921 GCA_043769625.1 Pseudomonadota bacterium
CCTGCACCTGGTGCGTGATCAAGCCGTCCAGCGACAAGGTGCCGTCTTCGATCAGAGCCTTCACGGCCAACAGGTCGGGCGGCTTCCATTCGGCGGCGGCGCGGATTTGCGCTTCGCGCCCGCGCCGGTCAATCGTCTCGACGACGAATCGCTGCAGCGGGGCGCGCGCAACTTCGTCAACTATTGCCTCAACTGCCATTCCGCGAAGTACATGCGGTACAACCGCTTGACGGACATCGGCGTCGACCTGTCGATGATCCAGGACAACCTGATGTTCGCCACCGACAAAATCGGCGACACCATGAAATCGTCGATGGATGCAAAAAGCGCCAAGGAATGGTTCGGCGCCGCGCCGCCCGATCTTTCCGTGATTGCGCGCTCGCGTAGCAATGATTGGCTGTACACCTATCTGCGCACTTTTTATCGCGACGACACGCGGCCTTCAGGCTGGAACAATCTCGCGTTCCCTAACGTCGGCATGCCGCATGTGATGTATGACTTGCAAGGCGAGCAGGTGTTAGAAGAACACAAAGGCCCGGCGGGTCACGGCGGCGAAGCGCATGTAGTGAAAAGTTTGAAGCTGGTCAAGGCGGGCAGTATGTCGCCGGCAGAGTACGACAACTATGTGCGCGACACGGTGAATTTTCTTTCCTACGTTGCCGAGCCCATTAAGGAAACCCGTTTCCGCATGGGAATTTGGGTGATGTTTTTTCTGACCGCGTTATTTTTTATCATGCTCGGTTTGAAAAAAGAAATCTGGAAAAATTTGAAATAGCATTCCACGTCGGACTTTTTCCGGCGTTTGACACTGATAGTAATTGGGGAGATTAAATCCATGATGACCTTATATTCCGGCACGACTTGCCCGTTCAGCCAACGCTGCCGCCTGGTGTTATACGAAAAAGGTATGGATTTCCAGATCATCGATGTTGATTTGTTCAATAAGCCGGAAGATCTCGCGGTGATGAACCCGTACAACCGCGTGCCGGTTTTGGTCGAGCGCGAGTTGGTATTGTACGAATCCAATATCATCAATGAATACATCGACGAGCGCTTTCCGCATCCGCAATTGATGCCGGCGGACCCCGTCATGCGCGCCCGTGCACGACTGTTCTTGTTCCGCTTTGAGTTGGAGTTGTTCAGCCACGTGCAAGTGCTCGAAGCCGGCACGCAAAAAGCCATGGAAAAATCGCGCACCATGATCCGCGATAATTTGGTACAAATTGCGCCGATATTCGCGCGGCAAAAATTTATTTTGGGCGACGAATTTTCCATGCTGGATGTGGCGATTGCCCCGCTGTTGTGGCGTCTTGAGCACTACGGCGTGACGCTGACCAAGCAAGGCGCACCGTTATTGAAATATGCCGAGCGTTTATTTTCACGCCAGGCATTTATCGATTCGATGACCCCAGCTGAGAAAGCCATGCGGCGTTAATCGCGCGGAGGGGTTTAATTTTCCAATGAGCGACATTTCCACCAAGCCGTATTTGCTTCGCGCGATTTTCGAATGGTGCTGTGATGCGGGTTTCACTCCTTACCTCAGCGTGCGCGTGGACACCACCACGCGCGTGCCGATGGAGTATGTGAAGAACAACGAAATCGTGCTGAATATCAGCAGCGGCGCGACTCGCAATCTCACTATCGACAGTGAACGCGTGCAGTTCAGTGCGCGGTTTAACGGTGCATCACGCGAAATCAGTGTGCCGATCAGCAACGTCGCCGGTATCTTCGCTCGCGAAAACGGCGAAGGCATGATGTTCCCGCCGGAGCCTGCGCGCGTACCGGCTGAACAAAAAACTCCACCGCTCGCCGCGCTGGCAGACAAATCAGCCGCGACGCAAGCCTACGACAAAGATCAGGCTAAACCTGACAGCTCGGCGCCTTCTGGCGCCGTTTCACCCGAGCCAAAACCGGCTGGCGGGAAAAGCCATCTCAAAATAGTAAAGTAATTGCGCACATTGCTTTGTCTCTGCCGCCGCATCGCTTATAATCCGTTTCCGCTTCAAAAAGTGCCGGCATAGCTCAGTTGGTAGAGCAGCTGATTTGTAATCAGAAGGTCGTGAGTTCGATTCTTACTGTCGGCACCATTCGTTCAACATCCATCCCTAGTATCATAAATATATCAATATAATCAAACAGTTACCGTAGGCCGCTTTTGCCCAGCTGTTCTGCTGTCGCGCTGTTGTTTATTGTCATCAAAATCGCAATTGCTATTTTCACAGCAATAACCAACAATTAAGTCATGAATGATTTCGATAGCATGGAAATTCAGCGACCGCAGTTGGCGCGCACGTATTTGCAGTTGCTCGACGCGCAGCCGGGTCGGCCGCTGGCGTTGTTTGCGCGGCGGCGGGTGGGTAAAACTTTTTTTCTTGATCGCGATTTAACGGCTGCGGCGAAAGAGGCCGGTTGGGTGCCGGTGTATGCTGACGTGTGGCTGCATAAAACTGCGCCGCTTGACGCTATCAATCACGCGTTGGAAGAAGCGCTTGACGACGCAATGGTGCCGCAAGGTGCAACTGGTAAAGCCGCGAAAACGCCAGTGAAAAAACTCGGCGGTTTCGGCGCGAGTATCGAGTTTGGCGAAGAGCCTAAACGGCGCGAGCTGCCTGCTCAACCAGAATTGCGATTCGATGCCCTAGTGGCGCGGCTCGCGGCGCACACCGGCAAACGTGTGTTGCTGATGCTGGATGAAATACAAACTCTCGCCGACGCGCCAAATGGCGAAGCGATTATTGCGACGCTGCGCGCGGTGTTGCAAAAACGTAAACGCGAAGTCGCTGCCGTGTTTACCGGTTCGTCGCAAGATGCGCTCGCCTCGCTGGTGGTCGCATCGGGCGGGCCGATGTACCAGTTTGCGCAATTGCTCGATTTCCCCGTGCTTGATGATAGTTACCTCATGCTGCTCGCTAATCATTTCGCCACAGTGCACCGAGACAAAAAATTGAATCTCGAGGATTTGCGCCGCGTGTTCGCGCACATCGGGCACAAGCCGGCGTTGATGAAAGATTTGGTCAAATCAATGTCGGCGGAAGGCTTCACCGATGTCGATCTCGCATTGAAGCGCTTCGTCGCCGACGAGCGTCAGGTGATTGGTTGGCGCGCATTATTATCCGCCATGTCGCCGCTGGAAAAAGCCTTGCTCGGTTTAATCGCGCAAGGCCGGCCGCCGCTGGGTAAAGAAACCCTTGCCGCTTTGCCCGCCAACGATGGCGCGAATCCGACTATCGCCAAAGTACGCGTCGCGATTGAGCGTTTGCGTCGCAATGGCACGTTGGATAAATCGGCGCACGGCGGTTATTACATCGAAGATAGCTTGTTTGAAGATTATGTAAAAACCTTGCCGCTCGGCACGCCGCGCTTGGCGGAGAAAGAAAATAAATGAGCGCCAGCCCAGAAGAAATCCACGCCATTTTCAAAACCTGCAAAACCATCGCCGTGGTTGGCTTATCGGACATTCCCGCGCGGTCAAGTTACGGTGTCGCGCGTTATTTGCAGCAGCAAGGTTTTCGTATTATTCCCATCAATCCCAATTTGGCTGAAGTCCTTGGCGAAAAATGCTATGCCAGCTTGCGCGACGTGCCAGACAAAATCGATATGGTGGACTGTTTTCGTCGTAGCGAAGAAATAGTGCCCATCGCGCATGACGCCATCGCGGTCGGGGCGCAATGTCTGTGGATGCAAATCGGCGTGATCAACCACCAAGCGGCGAAAATAGCAGAAGCGGCAGGATTAAAAGTGGTTCTAAACAAATGCACGAAAATAGAATATGCGAGAACCATTATTCCTTAAGTTTTTGTTTACAATCATGTTTCAAACGCAATAATTCGCTTCAGCAAACACAAATGCCGTGAAAATAATTTAATATAATCAAATAGTTAAGTTTGCAACCGTTTGCATCGGCTTTTTTCTTGTGCTGCTAACTAAAGCCCAAACGGGCGGCGCTATTTCGCCCTCCAGATGTCCATTTCAGCGCCGTTCTCAGCTTATTATCCTCTATTAAATTCATCCAAATCGAATTATCCTAATGGGCTGGCAAGATTGACAAATCTGTCTTATCGGCGTAATTTAAACGAACGTTTGATTCATGAAATCAAATATTTCAATTTAATCAGCAACTTATATTTTTCAGGAGAAAATATGGCTGCCATACCTATCAAATCACGTCTGGCTTCAAAGGCGCAAGACACCCCAACGCGCATTCTCGAAGCGGCTGAACGCCTGTTTTTACAGCACGGTTTCGCCGCGACTTCCATGCGCATGATTACGGCCGAAGCCGAAGTGAATCTTGCCGCGGTGAATTATCATTTTGGTTCCAAAGATGCGTTGATCGAAGCCGTATTTACGCGTCGTCTCGGTCCGCTCAATCGCCAACGTTTGGGCCATCTGGATCGGCTTGAGTCGCTTGCCGAAGGTGCGCCGCTCAAACTCGAGGCCATAGTTGAAGCCTTCATTGGCTCGGCCTTCGTAAACGAAAACTCGGACGACGGTGCGCGCGTATTCGCCCAACTTCTGGGAAGGGCGTACAGTGAGCCTTCCGGTGGTGTACGCGATATTCTTTATAGCCAGAATAAAGAAGTCATCAAGCGCTTCAAGGCCGCGCTGAAACAAGCGTTGCCGCATTTGTCCTCTGAAGAGTTGGTCTGGCGTATGCATTTTGTATTCGGCTCGATTTCTTATACGCAATCCGGCACCGATGCCCTGCGTTTGGTGGCCAAATACGAGTTGAGCGACGGGAGTTATCCTAAAACCGTGGTGCAACGATTGCTGCCTTTTCTCTGCGCCGGTTTAAAAGCGCCGGCGAGTATGCAACCCGCTGCGATGTTAGCTAAAGCATCCTGATTTTCGTATATTCGGGCGTCACGATGCTGACGCCCGCTAGGAGATTTCTATGATCACTACTCTCATTGTGTCATTCTTCCTTGCCGTCGCCCTGATATGGGCGCTGGCATTTTTCAGTGCGCCGGGCTGGTTATGGGTCGCTGCCGGCGCGGTCGGCATCGTGATGTTGGCTGCAGGCGGCGTAATGAATGCAGTGCCGCTGGCCGTATTGAGTGTAGTATTTTTGGCGGTGGCTGTGCTGCTCAATGTCGTTTCGCTACGCCGTACGCTGATCAGTAAATCATTATTTAGCTGGTATAAAAAAATTCTCCCGCCGGTGTCACAAACCGAACAGGAAGCGCTCGAAGCCGGCACAGTTTGGTGGGAAGGCGATTTATTCAGCGGCCGGCCCGACTGGAAAAAACTCTTGGCTTTCCCCAAACCCACGCTGACGGCTGAAGAGCAAGCGTTTCTGAAAGGGCCGACCGAGGCGCTTTGTGCCATGGTGAATGAATGGGAAGTCACGCACGAACTCTATGACCTGCCGCAAGATGTGTGGCATTACATCAAAGCGCAAGGTTTTCTCGGCATGATTATTCCGAAAAAATACGGCGGGCTGGCGTTTTCCGCCTACGCGCATTCGGAAGTGGTGATGAAATTATCCAGCCACAGCGGCACGGCGGCGGTCAGTGTGATGGTGCCCAATTCCCTCGGGCCTGCTGAGTTACTGATTCATTACGGCACGGAAGAGCAAAAAAACTATTATTTGCCAAGATTAGCCAAAGGCCAGGAAATTCCCTGTTTCGCGCTCACCGGCCCGGATGCGGGCTCCGATGCGGGCTCGATTCCCGATTTCGGCATCATCTGTAAAGGCCTGCATGAAGGAAAAGAAGTCCTCGGCATGCGCCTCACCTGGGACAAACGCTATATCACCCTCGGCCCGATCGCCACATTACTCGGCCTCGCGTTCAAGTTGTATGACCCGGACAAATTGATCGGTGACAAAGAAGATCTCGGCATTACGCTGGCGATTATTCCGACCAGCACGCCGGGCGTGAATATTGGTCGTCGCCATTTGCCCTTGAACGGCGCATTTATGA
>JAYVJD010000030.1:0-2161 GCA_043769625.1 Pseudomonadota bacterium
TGACTCAGATCTGGATCACCCACGCTGGCCATTGCCGCGCGCCGCACATCGCCTGATTTTCCAGGCAATCACTGGAAGCTTTGTGTCCGATCTGTCCCCTGGGTCGATGCGAGAAAAAATTTCACTATCGTCATTCCCACCAAGTTACATCAGCACTTCAAGCATAACTATCAGATAGCAAAAGTTTTTCTTGAGATTTTCTTTCTGGGGGTTACAATATCGTTCACGCCAACCGCGATATCGAATATGAAACAACTCAAATACGTTGTTATCTTGTGGGGGCTTTTTGTTGGCCTCGCCGCGCGCGCTGAATTGACGATTGAAATAAGCGTCCAAGGTGCCAAGCAAATCCCCATCGCCATATTGCCTTTCGCCGGCCAAACGCCGACCCAACAAAATTTAAGCAAAATCATCGGCGCGGATTTGACGCGTACGGGCTTGTTCAAGCTCGTCGATCCGGCTGGCCTGCAGCCCGATCTGAAGTTGCCGCAAGATGTGGCATTTAGCGAATGGCGCGGGCGCGGTGCCGATGCCTTGGTGATTGGCACGCTGGAGCCGGGTGCTTCCGGAAAATTACAAGTACGTTTTCATCTGATGGACGTGGCGAAGCAGGCACGTTTGTCTTCTTTGGATTACGCGATTGTGGCGGCGCAATTGCGTCCTACGGCACACAAAATCGCTGATGACATTTATGAAAAGTTACTCGGTGAGCCGGGCGCATTTAATACCAAGATTACTTATGTCGTGAAACAGGCGACCAGTTATTTATTGAAAGTCGCCGATGCCGATGGTTATAACGAGCAGACCGTTTTGGCGTCGACCGAGCCGGTGATTTCGCCGAGCTGGTCGCCGGACGGGTCGAAGATCGCCTACGTTTCGTTCGAGCAAAAAAAGCCGATCGTGATGGTGCAATCGTTAGCGACCGGCGCACGCAGCGTGGTCGCCGCGTTCAAGGGCAACAACAGCGCACCGGCGTGGTCGCCGGACGGTAGCAAACTTGCGGTAACCTTGACCAAAGATGGCGGCTCACAACTTTATTTGATGAATGCCGATGGCAGCGGCGCGCAAACGCGCTTGGCCAGCAGCGGCGGAATCGATACGGAGCCGGCTTTTTCGCCGGACGGTAAGCACATCGTTTTTACCTCGGATCGCGGCGGTAGTCCGCAGGTGTATCGTGCATCCGCGTCCGGTGGCGAGGTGCAGCGCATGACCTTCAGCGGGACTTATAATGTGTCGCCGCGTTATAGTCCCGATGGCAAAAATTTAATTTACATTCAGCGTAACGGTGGCCAGTATCGCGTCGTGATGCAGGAATTGGAAACCGGCCAAATTCAAGTGTTGACCGATACGGGGCTGGATGAATCACCGAGTTTCGCGCCGAATGGGCGCACAATTTTGTATGCGACCAATGTCAAGGGTCGCGGCATGTTGGCAACGGTTTCAAACGATGGCCGTATTAAACAACGACTCACGACCCAGGCGGGCGATATTCGCGAGCCGGCTTGGGGCCCCATGTTGAAATAGGCAATTTATTCTCTCTTTTTTGCATAAGGAAACGTAATGAAGAAAATTCTATTGGCGCTTTTGATCACGGTAACTGTTGTCGGTTGTGCCACGCGTAAACCCGCTCCCATTAGTGATGGCAAGAAAGCCCAGATCGAAGAAAAAAGCATCGGTAGCGACGCCTCGGGCGGTGGCGCCGGCAAAGGCGGCGCCGGCGGGCAAGGTGGCGCGGGCACCGACGCTGACGCGGGCGGCTCCGATGGCATTCGCGGAACCACAGCAGGAGCAGGTGGCGCCGGTGTTGCGGGCGCGGATGGCAATGGTTCGAGTGGGGCAAATGGTGCTGGCGGCGCGGTGACGCCGGGTGCAAACGCGACGGGTAACTTGGCGCAGCGTAGTATTTATTTCGACTACGATAGTTTTTCCGTCAAAGATGAATACAAGCCGGTGTTGCAAGCTCACGCGAAATTTTTGGTGGAGAATCCAACGTCCAAAGTCTATCTGCAAGGCCACACTGACGAGCGCGGCAGCCGCGAATACAACCTGGCGCTGGGGCAAAAACGCGCCGATGCGGTCCGCCGTATCATGACGGTGTTAGGCGTGAAAGATACCCAGGTCGAAGGGGTCAGCTACGGCGAAGAGAAGCCGAAAAATCCGG
>JAYVJD010000031.1:0-2160 GCA_043769625.1 Pseudomonadota bacterium
AATCGCCTCTACCCGAAGACGACGACGCGGATGCCTGGCACGGTGCCACGCCGGATAGCCCCGAGCAAATCGTTGCAGCGCGCCAGCAAGCGGTCAAGGTCGTCGCTGTCATCGACAATTTGCCGATCGAGCAACGCGAAGCGTTTTTGTTATTCGAGGAAGGCGGTTTGAGCGTAGAGGAAATCGCCGAGGCAACGTCGGTGAATAAGGAAACGGCGAAGAGCCGGTTGCGTTACGCCTTTAACAAGCTGCGGCGCGCACTGGAGACATGACCATGAGTAATCAAGACTTCGACGTATATCTCGCACGTGCCTCGAACCTGTCGCAGCGCTATCGCGACGAGGCGACGGACAAGCCGAGTCAAGCGATCGATTCGCTGATTCTCACCGCGTCGCGCCGCGCGCCGGTGCCCGCCGCAACAATCCATGCGGCGTCGTGGTTTACGCGCTGGCGTGTGCCGCTGTCTATCGCCGCGGTCATGATGTTAACAGTGGGGATGACACTGCGTATGGTCATGCAAGAAGCTAAGCTGTCGTCCCCCGCAGCGGTGACGTTACCGCAACAGCAAAACGCAACGCTTCCGGCAAAAGTGAATCCACCGGAAGCCAAAGCCCCTACGGAATCGCCCGCTGCGGCCGATGTCGCGAGGAAACCTGAAACGGGTACGGAAGTTGAAAAAGAAATTTTGATCGATGCGCGGCCGGCACAAGCGTTTCCCAGTGCGCCGCCGAGCATGCCGGCGGACAAAATGGCCGAGCCTATGCCATCGCCCATCCTCGGTGACCGCAAATCAGATGCCGTGGAGAAGCAAGCGGGGGGCGGCTCTTCGAGCAATGACCTGGGCAAGATGAAATCCGCACCAGCACCGGAAAAAGATTCGTCGTCCGTCGCAGTGCCGAGTGCGACAGTCAAGCGCGACGATGATATGTTGCCGCGACGAGTCGAGCCGCCGGCAGCGAAAGCAGCGGAAGGCCAACTGCGCGTTGCGCCGGAAATCGCCGAGCCGGCAAAATCGGAGCTACCGCCAACTTCTCAGATTGATGGCCCGCGCTTGCCGGAAGGCCATCATCCAGTCGTCGATGGCAAAACTTATCGCGCCGGTCAAGCGAAGACCGATGACGAAAGCGCGGTGAAAAAAGAAAATCCCGCTGCGGCCGCCATCATCGACAATATAGAAGACGCGCCGGAAGCCTGGCTACGCCGTGTCGCGGAATTGCGCCGCGTGGGCCGCAATAACGAAGCGAATGTCGAACTCGAGCGGTTTCGCAAACGCTACCCCAACTATCCCGCGCCGATCGAACAATAACTTCCCTCACAAAACCGTCCATGGCTTAGACGTGGAATTTGCGCGTAACGCGGTGCTGGTTACACAATGTGAAGCGCTCCGGCGTACAACGATCAGTAGTCGATAATCGGCGTATCATAGAGTTTGGCATCAAGGGAAATCCCGCCGATGTGGCGGGCGAACATAAAACAAACGCTCGTCGCGCTCGGTTACAGGTATACGGACAAACGTTAACATTTGTTGCAAGGGCTCGTACCCCTTGATCCAGAAAATTCGAAAGCAAATAATGGCAGCGCGTTAGATCTTGCGCAAATATTTCTCAATCGAACTTGAAATAAGGGGGAACTACCTATGGCAAGCATTTTGGATATTGAAGGTGTCGGTGATCTTTATGCCGATAAGTTAAAAGCAATTGGCGTTGCGTCGACCGATGCATTGCTGGAAAAAGGCTGTACCGCTAAAGGCCGCGCGGACATCGTGGAAAAAAGCGGCATCGGTGCAAAACTGATTTTGCGCTGGGTGAATCATGCCGATCTGTTCCGGATTAAAGGCGTTGCAGGCCAATATTCCGAACTGCTGGAAGCAGCCGGTGTCGATACCGTAGTCGAGTTATCTAAGCGCAAGCCGGATAATTTATACGAAGCCTTGGTGAAAACCAATGGCGAAAAACGCTTGGTTCGCGCATTGCCGTCGCAAGACAAAGTCACTGACTGGGTCGCACAAGCCAAGGCATTACCGCGTAAAGTGCAATATTGATTAAAGAGGCCGCATGGCCTCATTGGTAATTCAAGGAGATATGAATCATGGGGTTATTGGATGGGCTGCTGGGCTCGGTTCTGGGCAAAGCGATGGGTGGCGGGCAGCACAACATGCTG
>JAYVJD010000032.1:0-2150 GCA_043769625.1 Pseudomonadota bacterium
CGTTGCAGCAAATTCACGGTGAAGAAATACGTGCCGCCGGGATGCCAAGCGCGTCGGTAGTTGGACATGCCTTTATTATCTCAACAGTGGATATTTAACACAATGGCGCGCGACGCTCGTATCCTGCGGCTCGCCGCGCACCACGTGTTCATACGGCGCAATACTGATTGCGCCCTACGCGGGCTCTGGCGAGTTTATTCAATGCTCACTAATCTGGAAGCCGTGTTCAGAAGTCTTAAAACCGACTTGGGGCTGCGTCCGGTCCACCACCAAATCGAGCGTCGCGTCGAAGGCCATTTGTTCATCAGCGTCTTGGCTTATTACTTCGTCCACACGATTCGACTACAACTCAAAGGCCAGGGCCTTGACCACTCGTGGCAGACCCTGCGCAACACCTTATCGAGCCAGGTGCGTATCACCACTACCTTGCAACGCCGCGACGGCCAAACCGTACACGTCAGAAAAGCGAGCCGACCCGAACCGACGCAACAGAAAATCTACACGGCATTGAAACTGCCCACCAATCCCGGCGGCACCCAACAGACCGTGGTATAACCTCGGCCCTCAGCCCCACTGTGTACGCGCACAAAATGTTGTGCCATACGGGGTAGCTCTAACGACTTATCTCATTGATGAATTGGAACATCCTATTGCACAATGGCAAACCTGGGCTAAGGCCAGCGGCTAGCCTAGGGCTACGCCGTATCCATGCGGTTCCTCAGCGAAGCCTTGCCAGAATGCAACAAGAATAAGGCACGCGGCAGCAAACATAAACATGTAGGGTGCAATCTATATTGCACCGAACAATTCAAACATTCGGCGCAATGTCCTTCGGTTATTGCGTCCTACTTGGGCTGATAGCCCTTTTCTTGAAGAAAAGCCCACGATTTAAGTGTCACCTTCATGGCCGCTTGCATACTTGTTGTGATACTGGTCAGAGGGAACGATGCTTGTTGCCAATGACGTAGATTGAAATTACCGTCGGTTATGCATTTTTTACGTAGCTTTCTTGAATTACACCCACGGCTATAAATCTCGAGCCCTCTCTAATAGCAAACTGACGCTCAACTGGAAAAATACCCTTAGAATATTTTTTCACATTTTCAGACAACATTATTTTGCACTTCGATTCTTCACCTGGGTTCACTGTGCCATGTTCAAAACAATAAATTGCATCCCAATCACTACAATTTACGTCATTTATATGCCAAAAGAATTGGCCACGGTATCCATCTAACGCTACACCTTGGCGACCACCGTACTCTGTCTTTATAAAATAGACCTTTGTAAGCAGGTCGTATTCGGTTAATTCTTCGTAGCTCTTCATATTTGATTTGAGGCATATCGTTGCGCATGAGGGGCGGACTGCCACTGGCGCGAAGTCCCCTCAATGCGCGGATGAGAGGCAATTATTGTTTCTTCGGCTTGTTCAAGCAACCACGTGGCGCGGCGCGTAGCAACGCTTCCATTTTCTTTGCGTCGCCCCAATGGGTCAGCGACATTTTTTCACCGGAGGATTTCAGCGTGGCTTCGACTTCGGGGCCGCCCGCGATGTCGCCGGTAATTGCATCTTCGGCTTTGGGCTCTGCGCCGGAGCGCCATTCGTAGAGCCCGAAACCGTCCGCAATTTCGACGAGCATGTAGCGGCAACTAACGTCGTACCAGGTGATTTTCGCTTCGTCCGCCCGCGCCTGCGTTGCGGCCATCAGGGCGATAAAGCACGCGATCAATTTTTTGTTGGCCATCGTGAGCTCGATCCGTCAGTCGTCGTCTTTCGGTTTCGCGGCGCCAGCCTGGTTTTGCGCTTCTTCTTGCGCGAGGAGTTCGAGGTTCGCCATATCGATGACGCAATAGTCGGTGACCTCGCAAAACAGCACGACTTTTGCTTTCTCGCCGTTCCAGAAATATTGCGGCACGCGTTTGTTGGGTTGCTCGGGCGCGCCGTAGAGTTCGAACATTTTTGCGGTGATGGCTTTTTTATGGCTCGCGCCGAATAGCTGCAAGGTCGAGCCGCTAAAACGACCTTTGAAATATCGGTAGGAAATTTTTTGTATTTCCGCGCCGCCCCAACTCATTTGGTCGGCTGGGCGGCGGTAAAACGCGACATCGCCGCGCGCTGACAGAGACACTAATTCCTTTTGATGATCTTC
>JAYVJD010000033.1:0-5893 GCA_043769625.1 Pseudomonadota bacterium
TCGTTTT
Organism: Pseudomonadota bacterium; assembly: GCA_043769625.1. GTDB lineage: Bacteria > Pseudomonadota > Gammaproteobacteria > Burkholderiales > JBEEJL01 > JBEEJL01. The sequence continues at coordinate 8 of JAYVJD010000033.1, forward strand.
GCTTAAGCAACTTTGCGATGCAGGCTACTCCGTCTCGTTAGAGACCAGCGGCGCGATCGATATTGCTGAAGTCGATGCGCGCGTGTCGCGCATTGTCGATATCAAAACCCCGGGTTCGGGCGAAGTGAGCAAAAATCTCTGGCAAAATATTCCGCTGCTAACCGCGCAAGACGAAATTAAATTCGTGCTGTGTGACGAAGCCGATTATTTGTGGGCGCGTGAACAATTGCAGCAGCGCGCGCTGGAAAAAATTTCACCGGTATTATTTTCACCCGTCTATGAAACGCTACAACCCGCACAACTCGCTGAATGGATCTTGCGCGATCGCTTGCCGGTGCGCATGCAAGTGCAATTGCATAAGGTTTTATGGGGCGCTACGCGCGGCAAATAGGATTTAATGTAAGTCATTGATTAAAATAATCTATTTATTATATTTGGTGGATTTTCTCCGCTTCAACATTCATCTAAAATAACATCATGCCTAACGCAGTCGTTTTACTCTCAGGCGGATTAGATTCCGCCACCACGCTGGCGATGGCGCAAGTGCAAGGATTCGATGGCTATTGCCTTAGCGTGAATTATGGCCAACGACACGCGGCCGAGCTTGACGCGGCAGAACGCGTCGCGGTGCGACTCGGCGCGAAACAACATCGCGTTGCGCGGATTGATCTCGCCATGTTTGGTGGCTCCGCGCTGACCGATGCCTCCATCGCGGTTCCGATGCAAGCCAGCACCGGTATCCCCGTCACCTATGTGCCCGCGCGCAATACCATCATGCTGTCGTTCGCGTTGGCGTGGGCAGAAGTTTTGAACGCGCGCGATATTTTTATCGGTGTGAATGCGGTCGATTATTCCGGCTACCCGGATTGCCGGCCGGAATATTTGCGTGCGTTTGAGACGATGGCGAACCTCGCGACTAAAGCGGCGGTCGAAGGTAAGAGAATGACGATTCATGCCCCGCTGCTGCATTTATCCAAATCCGAGATTATTTTGCAGGGCCGAAAACTGGGCGTAGATTACGGAATGACGGTGTCGTGTTATCAGGCGGATGAGATGGGTCGCGCCTGCGGTGCGTGCGATGCTTGCCGCCTGCGGCGTAAAGGATTTAGCGACGCAGGCGTCGCCGACCCAACGCAATATTTAACTATGCTTGCCTAAAAAACGAAGGATGTGCTGAGGTACGAAGCGCATCAATCGCGAACGACGCGCTTCGTACCTCAGCGCATCCTACAACAGGAAATTTACAAGAAATTTTTACAGGAAAAATATCATGGCAACTTTACGACTCGGCGACATCGCGCCGGATTTTATTCAAGACTCTACGTCGGGCAGCATCAATTTTCATCAATGGCTCGGCGATAGCTGGGGCGTATTATTTTCACACCCGAAAGATTTCACCCCGGTCTGCACCACTGAGCTGGGCGTAACCGCAAAACTGAAAGACGCATTCGCCAAACGCAATGTCAAGGTATTGGCGATCAGCGTCGATGATGTAAACTCGCATAACCAATGGGTTGGCGACATTGCCGAAACGCAGGGCACAGTGGTCAATTTCCCGATACTGGGCGACCCAGACAAAAAAGTATCCACGCTGTACGACATGATTCACCCGAACGCCAACGACACGCTGACCGTGCGTTCAGTATTTATTATCGACCCGAAGAAAAAAATCCGCACGACGTTTACTTATCCCGCCAGCACGGGGCGTAACTTTGACGAAATTTTGCGCGTGATTGATTCGCTGCAATTATTCGACAACTACACCGTGGCGACGCCAGTCAATTGGAAAGACGGCGACGACGTAATCATTCCGACCTCGGTACAGGATCCGGAAATTATCAAACAAAAATACCCCAAAGGTTACAAGGCGCTGAAGCCGTATTTGCGTATGACGCCGCAGCCGAACAAGAACTAAGATCACGTCGCAAGCATGTGAAAAAAGGCCAGCTTTCAAACTGGCTTTTTTTATTTGGAGTAGAGGGCGCCAAGGCAAATTTTGTTCTACCACCCGTCAAAAAAAATCGTCAGCGGAATCTGCTCTGGGACGGCGGCGCATGGCTTTCAACCAGTCTTTAACTTTCTTTACGTCCTTAAATTCGAGCAGGTCGCTTTTCAGGATACGGATAGTCCGCTTGACTTCGGCAATGTCGGCGTCGAGATGGCGCATGATGGTGGTGGGTGATGGATGGTCGTAGGGGTTGTAGCCAAATTGCGCCATGAATAGATCTTCAGTATGGAAAATTTCCTGGTCTAGTTCAGTCAGTTGTTCTTTGAGAATTTTGTTGAAGTGCTTAAGCCGGTCTTCGCTGATATTGTCGAGGGTGGATTGGTCGATGTGCTCCAGTTCCAGTTGTAATTCCAATAGCAGTAGCAGATTCCTCTTGTCATACGCCTGGTTAACGCGTTGCATCAAGGCTGTTTTGCGTTGGCGCTCTTCTGCGTCGGGCTCGCGGTCGGGGTGCAGGGCACTCACCAGTTTGCGGAATACCTCTTTAATAGAGAGGCTGAGTTGCTGTGCTTCCGCTTCCAGCTTGGCTTCTTTCGCTAGTTGTTTGGCGGTTTTTTTTCTTGTCGGTTGGACTTCTTGCTCAGCGTGACGCATCGCTTCGCTTTGCGCCTGTTGTTCCTTCAGGCGCGCGTGGGCGCGCATAATTAATTCATCGTGTGAGTTTATGTCCAGATCGTCACCCAGATCCACCCCCAGCTCGGCCTCGAATAGAGACTTCATTCCCTCGAGCGCAGCGGCCTGCTCCGCATCGTAGTCAGAGCCGCTATGTTTATTGTAGAGCGCGATTAGTTCGGCGTCATCACGCTCTTCAGCCAGATCGCCTGCCATCTGGCTGATCAGCTCGCCGAGCGTCCGGCGCTCACTCGAGGTCATGCCTTTTTGATCGCTGGCTTGGTCCAGACGGCGCACTACCTGCAGTTGTAGTTCGCCCAGGCTTACGATTAACGGCGATAGCTCACGAGCGTATTTTTGCTGATAAGCCGGAATCGCGTCCTGCCAAGCGGCCAAAGCAGCACGCTTCGTCTGAATTTGTTTGGTCAGATTGTTGAAGCTCTTTTGCGCCTTGGATAAATGCGCCGGGTCTTTACCAGCAGCGATGTTGATAATGCCGGTCGGATTTTTTTGCATGAGAGTAATAATATGTAACTGTATGATTTAATTAATAAATTAACTTAGTCTAAGTGCCGTAACGACAGCGCAAAATGTTTGATGTGGAGAAAGTAAATTACATCCTACCAGTAAAATAAATCATGTAAAAATTTAGCCAGAATCGTATAAACATTAACCAAGGCACGCTTGATCGCATGATTCGCGTGACCGCGGCATATTTTATCGTAGCTGAATTTGTACAATGGTCGCAGGAAAGGCACCGGGCAGAGGGGGAAACCTGCGCAGCAATCAAAAATCGGCGTGGTAGCAGAAAGCGAGAAAAAGAAAAAGGGCCAGCTTTTACAAGCTGGCCCTCTGATTTGGTAGGCCGTGCGGGACTTGAACCTGCGACCAACGGATTAAAAGTCCGTGTGAATGCCTATTTTGATGTGTTGATTGGTGTTCATAAAATAGCCTGTTTTCATAAAAATCAATTAGTTAATCATAATACCCCTATTCCTTGTGTTGATATGTATTCCGCGATATTATGCAAAAGCGGTTACAAATTGGTTACATTTTTGGTTACAAAAAGGGGAAGCATCATCGCCAAGGTCAAATTAACAGCCGGACGGATTGCGGGCTTTCAGTGTGAAGAGGGCAAAGTGCAGGGTTTCCTTTGGTGTGTCGATGTGCCCGGTTTAGGCGTGCGCGCAACATCCAGTTCAGCCGCCAAGCGGTATGTCTTCCAAGCCAAGGTTAAAGGGCAATCCATGCGCGTAACGATTGGTAAGGTGAGCGCGTGGAGCATTAGCGACGCGCAAGCCGAAGCGCGCCGCCTGCAAGTGGAGATAGACAACGGTAACGACCCGCGTAAGGTGAAGGCCGATAAAGACGCCGCCAAGGAAGCAAAAGCCGCCGCGCAGGAATTGCAGCAAGTTCGCGAATCAATAACTTTAGGCGATGCTTGGCTTGAATATATCGCCGCGAGAAAACCGCAATGGTCAGAGCGCCACTATAGCGACCACGTAGCCGATATGCACCCCGGTGGCGCAGTGCGTAGCCGTAGCACAGAGCAAACCATCCCCGGCACACTTGCATCACTGGCAACGGTGCGCCTTACCGACCTGACACCTGAACGGGTGGAAGAGTGGGCACGGGCTGAATCTGCCAAGCGCCCGACCCGCGCCCGGCTTTCATTGCGCTTGCTGAAAGCGTTTTTATTCTGGTGCGCAAGGCACAAGACTTATAAGGAAATCGTTACCGCCAACGCGGCGCAAAGTAAAGCCGCCCGCGAAAGCCTAGGCAAAGCCAAGGTGAAAAATGACGTACTCCAGCGCGAGCAATTGCCCGCATGGTTCACCGCCGTGAAACAAATCGGCAACCCGGTAATTAGCACCTATCTGCAAGCCCTGTTATTGACCGGAGCGCGGCGCAACGAACTTGCCGCCCTGCGCTGGGAAGACGTAGATTTTCAGTGGAACAGCCTGACCATCAATGACAAGGTCGAAGGTATGCGCGTCATACCCCTAACGCCTTATGTGGCGCACCTGCTGGCCGCTTTGCCGCGCCGGAGTGAATGGGTATTCAGTAGCCCGACCGCCGCTTCAGGCCGCCTGACCGACCCACGCATTGCGCATAACCAAGCCTGCGCCATCGCCGGGCTGGACATGACCTTGCACGGCCTGCGCCGTAGCTTCGCCAGCTTGTGCGAGTGGATAGAGATGCCCGCCGGTATCGCCGCGCAAATACAGGGACACGCGCCGCAAGGTGTGCGCGAGCAAAATTATATCCGCCGCCCGCTCGACCTGTTGCGCATGTGGCACGTCAAAATTGAAGCGTGGATATTGGAACAAGCCGGAGTGGTGTTTGTGCCAGCGCAAACGGGCTTGCGAGTAGTAAGCGCCGCGTAAAAACTTAAAGCGCCAGACTATCCCGACGGGGAGAAAAGCGGAAAACCTTCATCCGCCTGTTTGGTGCCCTATTGATGAAGGCTGACACCTGAAGGGGTGCTATGAACTTGCCACCATTACCACCTATTGCGACGCTGGATGAAGCCGCAAAATTTTTATCCGAGAAGCTAGGTCAGCAATGGACTGAACGAACCGTGCTAGGTTGCGCCTCTCGAAATGAAATTACCGTTTACGCCCGCATCCCTGCATCCATTCGCTTTGTTCGCGTGAATCCTAAAGAGGGTGAACAAGACGAACTCATCGCCCCGGCCGGAAGCCTTCCAAGAATTAGCGCCAACGCGGTCACGCAATTACTAAGTACCGGTGTTGCAGAAGTTAAGGAAATTACAGGGATGGTTGCGCTGCCGGAACCAATCGTCGGCAAAGGCGAACCTATTTACAGCATGAGTGCAACGTGGCAAATCGCCGCTGGTGATGCCCCGCCAGAAATCACGATGGAAAATTGCAGGGTAACGGCGGCTGGTGTTGAGCAAGTTATTGCGCAACGACGAGTTAAAGGGCCCGCCATGCAAGAAGTCATAAACGATGAAGCTAACAATTCAGATGAACTTCAATTAGAAAATGAAATAAGTCCTGAATCTGAAAATGAACTTGCTGATTTATTCGACCCGGTTCCGCATGAAGCATTAGAAAAAATGTTTCCTGCCGGGGGTCAGTGGAAAAAATGGGCTGAGAAAGCCAAAGCAAACGGCCTGATAAACGCACGAACAAAACGTGCCAAGTTCAATCCATACACGGCCTGTATGTGGATGGTAAATAAAGGTGTTGAGGGTTGGGCTATTGCTCGATGCAACCGAGTACTAGCGAATAACTTACCCG
>JAYVJD010000034.1:0-2145 GCA_043769625.1 Pseudomonadota bacterium
TCGATGGAATTGCGCAAAAAAGAAGGCTACTTCTAATGAAGACCGATAACATAGAATTACTCCGCTTCACCACCGCTGGCTCAGTCGATGACGGCAAGAGCACGCTCATCGGTCGTCTGCTTTACGACGCCAAATCAATATTCGAAGATCAGCTCGCAGCGGTGGAACGCACGACGGCGAAACGAGGTGGCGCAGGCTTGGACTTGGCCTTGCTCACCGACGGCTTGATCGCCGAACGCGAGCAGGGCATTACGATTGATGTGGCGTATCGTTATTTCTCCACGCCGAAACGCAAATTCATCATCGCCGATACACCGGGCCACGAGCAATACACGCGCAATATGGTCACCGGCGCCTCGACGGCGGACCTGACGATTATTCTGATCGACGCGCGCAAAGGCGTGTTGCAGCAATCGCGCCGTCACGCGATTCTGGCCTCCTTGCTCAACGTGCCGCATGTGGTCGTCGCAGTAAACAAAATGGATTTGATCGACTATTCAGAATCGACTTTCGAGACGATTCGTAAAGACTTCAGCGCGTTTTGCGCACGGCTCGGCATACCGCATATGTATTTTGTGCCGATGTCTGCCTTGAATGGCGACATGGTGGTCGATCGCGGCGAGAATTTGAATTGGTATCAAGGCCCAACTTTACTGGAATTGCTCGAGACCAGCCGCGTCGCGGAAACCTTGTCCCCGTCGCTGCGCTTTCCTGTTCAGTTAGTCAGCCGTCCGCAATTGCCCGGCTTGCACGATTTCCGTGGCTACATGGGCCGTATCGAGTCCGGCAGTGTGAGCGTCGGCGATGCGATTACTGTTTTGCCCTCAGGTAACTCGACTAAAGTAAAAGATATTGTGACGCTCAGCGGCTCGCTCAAATCTGCGCATGCGCCGCAGTCGGTCACGCTGCTGCTCGAAACCGAGCTCGATATCTCGCGCGGCGATATGATCGTCCACGCCGACACGCCGCCGCGTGTGAGCAAAGAGTTCGCTGCCATGTTGTGTTGGATGGATAATGCGCAGCTCAACCCGCAACGTAAATATTTGATCAAACATACGACGCATACCGTGAAAACCGTATTCACGCAGCTCGATTTTCTGCTTGATGTGAACACGCTGGAACATCACGACGCACCGGAGACGTTGAAATTAAATGACATCGCGCAAGTGCAGCTCAAAGTGCAAAAGCCCTTGATGATCGACGCGTATAAAAATAATCGCGCCACCGGTTCGTTTATTGTGATTGATGAGGCGACGAATCACACGGTGGCGGCTGGCATGATAACTATCTGATTTAATTGAATATTTTATATTGGCGCGAAATGCTTTTTCGTCTGCTGGCCGAGTAAAAAAGTAGGTGTCAGCGCGAAAGCGTAAGCGATAAAGAAAGTCCCTTCCCCCTTGACGGGGGAAGGTTAGGATGGGGGAGAAGGGTAGAATTTTGTTGGCTGATAGTTGAGAGCCCTGGCGAACAGTGCCGGGGGTAGCCCGGCGGCTAGTTACTTTTTTGCTTCGCCAAAAAAGTAATCAAAAAAGGCGAACCCCGCCGCGCCACTTTTTGTTTTTGTTTTTTTGTCGCCGCTATTTTTGTGGTGAATCGGGCGGCGAGAAAACTCGCTGGAGCCAACGCTGAAATCTGAATCACCGCGTAGCTCAAACAGGTTCTCGCCGACGGCCCCCGCTCCACAACAGAAATATCAGCGGCGCAGAAGGGTAAGCAGATCATTCTTCGTATTGATATTGCTGAAGAGGAACAGTTTAGGAATTTTATTATGAATGCTGGAAAAACCATCAGTAAAGTCTATCTAGTCGGCGCAGGCCCCGGCGCGCCGGATTTGCTCACGCTACGCGCTGCGCGCTTGCTTGCGCAGGCAGACATTGTTTTTTACGATGCCTTGGTTCATGCCGACACGATCGCGCTGGCAACTACTGCAAAAAAAGTTGCCGTCGGCAAACGCTGCGGGCAGCTTTCCACCGATCAGCGTTTCATCAATCGCATGCTGGTTGAAGCAGCAGCGAAATATCAAACCGTGGTGCGACTCAAAGGCGGCGACCCTATGCTGTTTGGCCGTGCGATGGAAGAAATCGATGCGCTGGAAAATGCGCACATCGAATACGAAGTCGTGCCCGGCATCACCGCAGCGTT
>JAYVJD010000035.1:0-2138 GCA_043769625.1 Pseudomonadota bacterium
CCCGCCGCATCAAAAGAGATCAAGCATGGCAGCGAACACTAGCAAAGCCGAAGCCAAGAGAGCCGAAGCCCGGAAAGCCGAAGCTAAATTGGAAGCTAAGCCAGTCGATATCGAATCGCAACGACTCCGACTGAAAAACCTCATCATGCTCGGTAAAGAGCGCGGGTTTTTGACCTACGCCGAGATCAACGATTCGTTGCCCGACGATATCGTCGACGCCGAGCAGATCGAAGGCGTGATCAGCATGATCAACGACATGGGCATCCAAGTCTACGAAGAAGCGCCGGACGCGGAAGCCCTGCTCATGACCGACGCCACGCCCGCCGTCGCAGACGAAGATGTCGTTGAAGAAGCCGAAGCGGCGTTGACGACGGTCGATTCGGAATTTGGTCGAACCACGGACCCGGTTCGCATGTATATGCGCGAGATGGGCACTGTTGAGCTACTGACACGCGAAGGCGAAATCGAAATCGCCAAACGCATTGAAGACGGCTTGAAGCACATGATTCAAGCCATCTCCGCTTGCCCAACCACCATCGCTGAGATTCTCGATTTGGCCGATCGCATCGAGCGCGATGAAATTCGCGTCGATGAAGTGGTCGATGGCTTGATCGACCCGAACGAAGAAGAAGTCATCGAGGCAGAATTCACGCCCGAAGAAGAACTCGAAGAGGAAGAGGAAGACGAAGAAGAACCCGATCCGGAAGAAGAGGCGTTGGCGAACGCCGCGGATCTGGAACAATTAAAACAAGACGCGCTGGAGCGTTTCAACGCCATCCGCCGCGCCTACAAAAAAATGCGCAAAGCGTTAACGGAAAAAGGCGCTCGCAGCCGCGCCTTTAAAGATTTGCAGGAGCAGATTTCTGCGGAACTGATGCAGATTCGTTTCGGCGCGAAGATCGTGGACGCACTGTGTAACAGCTTGCGCGCATTGGTTGAACAAGTGCGTGGCTACGAACGCCAGATCATGGAATTATGCGTCAATTCGGCCGGCATGCCGCGTGCCTACTTCATCAAAACCTTTCCTGGAAACGAGACCAATCTGAAATGGGTAATTGACGAAGCGGCGCAGCGCAAAGCGTATAGCGCCACGTTAGGCCGCTTTAAACACGCCATCGTCGAACAGCAACAGAATATTATCGACCTGCACAAAATGGTCGGCATTCCGATTAAAGAGTTGAAGGAAATCGGCCGTCAGATGTCGACCGGCGAAGCGCGCGCGCGCCGCGCCAAACGCGAGATGATCGAGGCGAACTTGCGCTTGGTCATTTCCATCGCGAAAAAATATACCAATCGCGGTTTGCAATTTTTGGATCTGATTCAAGAAGGCAACATCGGTTTGATGAAAGCGGTCGATAAATTCGAATATCGTCGCGGCTATAAGTTTTCGACCTATGCCACCTGGTGGATACGCCAAGCAATCACGCGCTCCATCGCCGATCAAGCGCGCACCATTCGCATTCCGGTGCACATGATCGAAACCATCAACAAAATGAATCGGATTTCCCGACAAATTTTGCAGGAGACCGGCCAAGAGCCCGATCCGTCGGAACTCGCAAAAAAAATGGAAATGCCCGAGGAAAAGATTCGAAAAATCCTCAAAATTTCCAAAGAGCCGATTTCCATGGAAACGCCGATCGGCGACGACGACGATTCGCATTTGGGCGATTTCATCGAAGATTTGTCCACCGTCGCGCCGCAGGATTCCGCCGTATACGCCAGCCTGCGCGACGTCACCAAAGATATATTGGATACGTTGACGCCGCGCGAAGCGAAGGTATTGCGCATGCGCTTCGGCATCGAAATGAACACCGATCACACGTTGGAAGAAGTCGGCAAACAATTCGACGTCACGCGCGAACGTATCCGCCAAATCGAAGCGAAAGCACTGCGCAAATTGCGCCACCCGTCGCGCTCAGAGCGGCTACGCAGCTTCATCGACAACGAACAGTAAAATTCTCTCGAATTGCCGCGCGGTGATTGAATTGCCGTGCGGCAACCGGGTCTGTAGCTCAGTCGGTTAGAGCAGGGGACTCATAATCCCTTGGTCGTTGGTTCGAGTCCAACAAGGCCCACCAGAAATCAAAAGGTTAGCTCGTTGCAAGCTCTCCTTCTTTTACCGGTTGTGCCGCAATTGT
>JAYVJD010000036.1:0-14609 GCA_043769625.1 Pseudomonadota bacterium
ACTAAAATATAACTAGCAACAGCAGGCTGAATACGATCACAAAGCTTGCTTTGAATCCTATCTTTGTTCCATTTCGAGCGAAGAACGCCTTCGGATAGATGAGTGGCCTTTCCTGCTTGCTTCTTGTCGAGGCGTGATTCTTCAATACCAATAATAAGCACACCCCCATCCGAGTTTAAAAAAGCACTCAAGTGGCTGGAAAGGTCATTGAAAGTCTTGTCAGTCTCACTGTCTGACAGTAGCAATCCTTTACTACTTTTAAATTCAAGTTGATGAGTTTCTTCTTGACCAATAAATTTTTCAAGCCTCTCCCGAGACCAAGGGTTTTTTTCTTGCATACTTTAATTTCTCCCATTCGCAGGTAGTTCAAACTTGTTTAGCCTTCAAATAAAGATGTAAATTATCACAAAATAAGTGCACTTATTTTTTGTCTAGTGACTTAGGATCAACCCAGATAAATCCCATCGCATTCGGCATCACCACTTTCGGTAATGTCTGCGCGTTCAATTCCTGTTTTTCGTTGATCACACTATTCAATTGCAATAAATAAGCGGTGAGGGCGTAGGTTTCGTCGTTGCTGAGCGAGCCGGGGGCGGTCATGGGCATGCTGCGGCGGATGAAGTCGAATAGTGTGGTGGCGTAGGGCCAGTAGGTGCCGATGGTTTTGTCCGGCGTGGCGCTGGTGAGGGCGTGGGTGCCGTTGGCGAGTTCGGTGGCGCTGGCGCCGATGCCTTTTTCGCCGTGGCAACTGGCGCAGAGTTTTTCGAATAGGGGTTTACCTTGTTGCGCGTTGCCGCTGCCTTTGGGTAAGCCTTGGCCGTTGGGGTAGATGCTGAGGTTGGTGTTTTTAATTTCGGCTTCGGTGATGGGTTTTCCGAGGTTGGGTGAAATTAGCTTGTCTGCCGCGAATGTGATTTGAGCTGTGGTTATTAGTAGCAGGAGAAGTATTTTTGTTTTTGTTGTGTTGGTCGAAGAACCCATCCCCACCCTAACCCACCCCTTGAAGGGGAGGGGACGGTCTTTCATCGTGCAAATACGCACTGAATGTTCAGCGAGTGAATTTTTATAGGGCATTATTTATATTCAGTAATTAAGTTACGCATACACATGCGCGACCGAGCCGTCGTCATCGACTTCCCATGCGACAATGGCGTTGTAATGAAAATAGCCGTGGCGGCCGCGTTCCTGGATTAATACTTTGCGTTCGGGTTGGACGTAGCCGGTTTCGTCGGTGGCGCGGCTTTTTAATATCGCCGGTTTGCCGTTCCAGTTCCAGCCCATGCGAAAGCGGGTGAAGCATTGCGCCAGCACCGGGCCTTGCAGCGCGGCTTCGCCCCAGGTTTTGCCGCTGTCGGCGGAGACTTCGACCTTGGCGATTTTGCCTCGGCCTGACCAGGCGAGGCCGCTGATTTCATAAAATCCCGGCTGGCGTAATTTGTGGCCGTGCGAAGGCGAAGTAATGAGAGATTTCGTCTCCATCACAAAAGTGAATTGCCGCGCCTTGCCCGATGGCAAGAGCTCGGTGTATTGCGAGGTTTCGTTGCGCGACATGATCGGTTGGTTGGTCACTTCGAGACGGCGCAGCCACTTCACATTCAACACGCCTTCCCACCCCGGCACGATCAAACGTAACGGGAAACCATTTTCCGGCCGCAGGCGTTCGCCGTTTTGATACAACGCGATGATGGCGTCGTCCATCAGTTTTTCCAGCGGCAGACTCATATTGTGCGCGATGGCGTCGGCGCCTTCGGCGATTACCCAGCCTGCCTTCGGGTCGATGTCAGCTTCATTGAGCAAAACGGAAAGCGGCACGCCGGTCCATTCGCTGCACGAGGCTAATCCGTGCAAATTACCGGCGGAGGTTTGCAACGGTTCCTGATGCCAGCCGGAAAAACTATTGCCGCCGCATTCGAGGAAAATCAGTTTCGAGGTCATCGGGTAGCGCAGTAAATTCTCTACGCTGAAGGTCAGTGGTTGTTTGACCAAGCCGTGGATCAATAATTTGTGTTGGGCCGCGTCGATTTCCGGCACGCCGTTGTGATGCCGTTCGAAGTGCAAACCATTTGGTGTGATCATGCCTTCGAGTTCATCCAACGGCGTCCACGACGATCCGTTACCTGCGACCACGCGATTGGCGGTAATGCGACGGATGGTTTTAACTTGTTTGGAAGGCAGCCCGTAATTGGAAAACGGCAGGCCGGGCTTTTGCATCCACGGCGGTGTGACGAGATTTTCTGCAGCTATTGCGGGGACGGCGAGAGTCGCGGATGTCGCTGCGACCTGCTTAAAAAACAGGCGGCGATGTAATAGACCGTTATTGGCGACGACTTCGAGATCGGTATCGGCAGGCAGTTTTTTATTGTCCTGGCTCATTTTGTCCGCTACAAATGGTTATTACGTAATTATTTGATTAAATTGAATTATTTATGATTTCCCAGCAGTGATTTCAAGCGTACTGTTAAATTTTTTGTCGGTCGAATCTTCCACTTCGGCTTTTAACACGCCTTTTTCTTTGGGCAAAAAGTAAAAACGGAAATTCGGATTTTCGCTGATAGAAAAATCCACATCGGCCGTCATGACCGGTTTATCCGCGTAAGTCACATTCACGCGGCGCACATAATGTGCGGGCACGAATAAGCGCGTGACTTGGTCCATCGCCAAGCCGGAATTATTCGGATGGCTCACCATCAGTTGCACCAGATTCGGCTGATTGTATTTTACATCGTTCTCGAGACGCATTTTGATTTTGCCGATTTTCGACATTGCTTCGGCCTGGTCTTTGCCGGCAGGCGCAGAGCAACCGCCGGAGGCTTTGACATAACGCGACACGCTGTAGAGCTTACCGTCATTCATTTCTGCCACAGCGCGCACATACGAATATTCTTCTATCCGAATACGCGTTTCCAGATCGGCACGGCCGCTGTCGGGCGAAAAGGTAAACACGGCCGCAATCGGCGACGGATTTTTATCCACCAGCAAATAAACTTTTTTGACGTACTCGTTCGGGTTTTGCTGCGATTGGGTCTTGATCGACACCGGCACGGTGGAAGCGTCTTCCGCCCGCACTGGCGTGTCGAGCTGAATAATCTTGTCAGCTTTCTCACTGATCGGACGATTCTCGAACAGGCTTTTGCGTACCTTGCTCCAAATTTCCGTGTTGGTATCCGGGTCGGGATCGGCGGCGTAAACGCTCGACGCGCCTAGTACGAGTGAGGCGATGAGAATGAATCTGCTGATTAATTTGATTGCGATCATGACTGATTTCCTAAATAAGGCAATTCACAAAACCATCTTAATCTTCCCACTCCAGTTCCGCAAATGCTGCGGTCACGTTGCGGCGGTGGAATAAGTCGAACAATTGCCACTTGTCCCGCTCGCTGATGCCTACGCTTTCAACCGCTTGCTGGATGGTTTTTCGTGCCGATAGCATTTGTCGCGTTTCCTTCAACAAACTTTCCAGATAACGCCGCTGATTGTTTGCTGCCTCTGGCCAGTTTTTTTGCACCGCGCCGTGGCCAGGAATCACTGTTGTCGCTTTTAAGCCGCGCAATTCCGCCATTACCACCAGCCAGCCGACGAGCTTGCCATCCACTACCGGCGTATGGTCGATAAACAATAGGTCTGACAGCCACAAGGTGCCGCTAGTTTCATCAAATACCGTCACATCGTTGTCGGTATGCGCGGTGCGCCAGGCGCGCAAGCTCAATTTGCGCTCACCGAGATCCAGTTCCAGAGCGTCATTTAACGTCTGCGTCGGCGGTACGATGACGCTGCCTTCTGCCGCCGATCCTAAGTCTCGTTTGATGGCATTCAGATAGTTTGACGCCCGCGTCGTCATCGCCAGCGGCAATTTCGCGTGGCCGATAAATGTCGGTTTGTCAGCATTGAACGCGGCGTTGCCGAAAATATGATCAGGATGTACATGCGTGTTGATGACATAACAAACCGGCAGCGGGGTGACGCGCGAAATTGTTGCGCGCAGTTTGTTGCCGACGGCGACACTGCCGCCGCTATCGATCACCGCAACACACTTTTTGCCGACGATGAAACCGATGTTGGCGATGTCGCCTTGATTCGCACCGGCGCTTTCTGCAATCGCCGCTTGATGCACGTACACGCCCGGCGCGACTTGAATCAACGACCAATCGCTGGCGTGAACATTTGTTTGCGGCCATTGCGTACACGCAGCAAGTAAAAATAGGGGTAATAAATACTTTAATATAATCATATCGTTACGTTAACTCGGCAAAAATCAAAATTTGACGCAAATACATTGCACGTCACTCCATAATAATACTTTTCGTTTCGCACAATTTGTCGATGAATTCAAACGCGAACTTGCGCGCGACAATAAATACATGGTGCAATGTTGTTGGCATAGACATTGCGATAATACGACAAATACTTCCCGGAGCGAAAAAGTGACCGACCATAGCGACGCAATGCTGCAAGATTGGCGCACTCGCGCCTTGAACCTGGAAAGCCAAGTTAATAAAATTGTTATCGGTCAAGAACGCGTCGTGCGTTTGATGAACACCGCCTTGTTCGCGCGCGGCCACGTATTGCTTGAAGGCGATGTCGGCGTTGGCAAAACAACCTTGCTGCGCGCCTATTCGCGCGCCATCGGCGGCGCCTATTCGCGTATCGAAGGCACGATCGATTTGATGCCCAACGATCTGGTTTATTACACTTACATCAGCGAAGACGGCAAACCGCGCGTCGATCCCGGTCCGTTGCTGATGCATGGCGAAAAACTCAGCACGTTTTTTTTCAACGAGATCAACCGCGCCCGACCACAAGTCCATTCGTTGCTGCTGCGCGTGATGGCCGAGCGCAGCGTGACGGCGTTCAACCGCGAATATCATTTTCCGCATTTGTTGGTGTTTGCCGATAGAAACCGCGTGGAAAAAGAAGAGACGTTTGAGATCTCTTCCGCCGCGCGCGATCGTTTCATGATGGAAATTTTTATCGAAACACCGGCCGATCCGGCGATTCAGCAAGCCCTGATGTTCGATCCGATTTATCACGACACCGATGCGCTAGTGAATCGCGTTACGCCGAGCTTGCTGGAATTCGACAAGCTCGAACTCATCGGCGCGGCCATCCAGCTCGGCATTGAAGCCAGCCAAACGCTGTGCGATTACGCGCTGAATTTATGGCGCGCCACGCGCAAGCCAGCGGAATTCGGCGTCAAGTTTGCCGGCGCGGATATGAATCAACTGGTGCTCGCTGGCGCTAGTCCGCGTGGGATGAGCATGTTGTTGCGCGCCGCACGCGTGGCCGCATGGCTCGACGGTCGCCAATACGTCGTGCCGGAAGATATTCAAGCCATCTTCGCGCAAGTCATCGCGCACCGAATCTTTTTTAACCCCGTGTATGAATTGCGTCGCGCTGAAGTGTCGCGCGAATTGATAGCGGGAATTATGAATAATGTGGCCGCACCTTAATATCCATGTTTGGCGAATTTAACTATCGCATCAACGCAAAAGCGGGCGGCCACTTCCCCGGCCACCACCGCAGCGTACAGCCCGGTGGCGCGTTCGAGTTTCGCGGCCATGTGCCGCTGCTGGCGCGGCCAGATCCGCGTCGTCTCGATATCAATGTGAGTCTGCGCGATCCGTTTGGCGGTTGGGTGGTGCGCGATTTTCAGCAACGCAGCAGTGTGCCGGTGTATGTCATCGGCGATATTTCCGCGTCGATGGGTTTCGCCAGCGAAAGCGGGCGCAAGCTCGATGTGCTCGCCGATATTCTCGCTTCGACGGCTTATTCGGCGCACCGCACGGGCGATCGCTTTGGTTTTGTTGCTTGCGATACGCAAGTGCGTGAAGATTTTTTTCAACCGCCGAGCCATTCGCGCGGCGCAGGTGCGGCGGTGGAAAAAAGTTTGCGTTGCCTGAACCCAGACGGTAAAAATGCCAACGGCCTGCTCGATGCACATAAATATTTGGCGCGCCAACGCGCGTTGATCTTTCTGGTGTCGGATTTTCATTTCCCGATTCCTTTGCTCGACGACATCATGCAAACCCTGGCGCAACATCAAGTCATTCCGATTGTGTTGTGGGACGAAGCGGAATATAAAAATTTGCCGAATTATGGTTTCGCTACTTTGCGCGACAGCGAAAGCGGTAAACAGCGTAGTGTGTGGATGCGGCCGAAATTACGCGAGCGGATACAAACGCATTTCACCCAGCATCGCGCGGCGATGGAGCACATATTTTTGCAGCGCCAATCGCCTGCGCTGTTTCTTCACGGCGATTTCGCGCCGGACATGCTGACGCAGTATTTTTTCAGCCATGCGTAAATTCCTTTTATTATTTCTGTTGTCATCGTCGCTTGCGTTGGCCCAGGAAAAATCGCCGGAAACAAAAGTGGCGAATGCTGTCGTCGCTGAATTTAGCGTTCGCACCGAAGATCCGCGCCCATTCGGTTATGTGATCGGCGACGAGTTGTCGCGCCGGGTTGAAATCGACGCGCCGTCGGCTTACCAATTTCAAAGCGATTCACTACCGCGACCGGGCCGGGTCGATGCGTGGCTGGAGTTACGCAAGATCAATATAACGGAAAAAGTGAGCGGCACTAGCACGCGACATACGCTTGATTTGCATTATCAAATTTTGAATTCGCCGGAAAACGTAAAAACGCATTCATTATCTAAGTTATTGATTAAATTTAATTATTTAGATAAGGTCAAAACTGTAGAGATTACAGAATCGCCGTTCACCGTGTCGCCGATTACGCCGGCGTTCGTGTTGGCGCGCGCCGGTTTGGAAGAAATGCGGCCGGATCATGCTGCGCCTTTTGTCAGCGCGAAAATGCATTATTGGGGATTGGCTCTAGCCACGCTTGCGGCTATTGGCGCGTTGTTGTCGCTGTTAGGCCTCAAGTGGGGCCTGCCTTTTTTCCGTCTGCATAACGGCCCGTTTGCGCGCGCCGCGCGGGATATTAAAAAAATGGAAGACGCCGAAACCACCACCGCGTTGCGCCGCGTGCATCGCGCGTTTGACGAAACGGCGGGCGTGTCGATTTTTCCGCAGCACTTGAAGGAATTTTTTATTCGGCACCCGGCGTTCAGTGATTTACAGCCAGACGCACAAACATTTTTCGACACGTCGCGTGGGCAATTTTTTTCCAGCCAGGCCGATAACGACGAGCACGTCAATATTCAATGGCTGGTGGATTTTTGCCTGCGTTGCCGTGACCGCGAGCGGGGCTTGCGATGAATATGTTGTTTGCTTCGCCCGGGTATTTTTTCCTTCTGCCGTTGGCATTGCTGCCATTTTTATTCACTGGCGGCGCGGTGCTGTCTTATTCGTGGTTGGCCCACATTCCGCGCGATATTTTATCCACTGCCTTGGATTGGCTGCGGCGTTTGGGCGCGGCGGCGGCGATGGCCTTAATCATCATGGGTCTCGCGCAACCTTATCGCGGCGAATATTCAATTGAGCGCGTGGGTAAGGGCGCGGAAATCGCCGTGCTGCTGGATAAAAGCCGTAGCATGGACGAGCCGTTTAATCCGGAAAAAGGCCGTAACTGGAGCGATTCCACATTGCGCACTAAAAGCAGCGTCGCGCGCGAGATGTTGGCGCAGTTTGTCGCCGGCCGTAAACAAGATTTGTTCGGCTTGATGTTGTTTAGCTCAGCGCCGATGCGTGTAATGGAATTTACGCAAAAACAGGAAGTGATACAGGCAGCGATACAAGCCGTGGATGTCGGCAAAGGTTTGGGCGACACCGACATGGGAAGCGCGTTGGTCGCTGCGACAGGTTTTTTTGACAATCGGCCCTACGCTGGTTCGCGAATTGTGCTGCTAGTATCCGACGGTGGCGCACGTTTAGATCCCGATACGCGTGACTTGTTAACGCGTTTGGTCAAGCAACATCGCATCGGTCTTTATTGGATTTATTTGCGCTCGTATAACAGCCCGGATTTGCAATCGGCCGCGCAAGCGGCCGGCGATAATGATTTGGCCGTGCCGGAACACGCGCTGCATAAATTTTTCAGCGGGCTCGGTACGCCCTATCGCGCGTACGAAGCGGAGAATCCGCAGGCATTGAAAAACGCCATTGACGACGTCGGTCGGTTGGAAAATTTGCCGCTGGTGTATCGCGATGTGCAGCCACGAAAAAATTTAGCCGACTATTTTTTTAGCCTGGCATTGTTTTTGTCGTTGCTGTTAGCTGCCGCGAAAATGCTCGAACTGCGAGTTTGGCGATGATAAATAAATATTTGGTTATGAAGAAAATTATCTGGTTGCTGTTGGCGCTCATCTGTTTCATCGTGTATGAGATTTGGAGTGTAGCGCGGATAAAAAATTGGAATCAGCACATTGCTAAAAATGAAATTGGCGAGATGATGGCGTCAGCGCCGGCGCCGATAAAATTTGCGCGCGCGCTCGAACTGGATCAAAAAAATGATCAGGCCGGCGCCTTGGTTTTATACAAAAATTTGGAAAGCGAAAGCGATTTCGCCTTGCGTAATAGCGCGCGCTTCAACAGCGGTAACCTCTATATGCGCAAAGCCCAAGCATTGAAAGATACGCCGTTAGCGTCGCAGGCGGTGCCGTTGATCGAGCTGGCGAAACAGTCCTACCGCGAAGTATTGCGGGCTGATCCGCAGTATTGGGATGCGCGTTATAACCTTGAGCGCGCATTGCGCGCCCAGCCGGATGCGGAAGAAGGTTCTCTGCAAGATTCGGTCGCGCCGCTTAACAGTGAACGTGCCGCGACGACCATGCGCGGCGAGACATTAGGCTTGCCTTAAGATATGCGCGATAAATTTTTCTGGCTCGGGTCTTTTTTACGGCGCTATTGGCAGGCCTGGATGTTGCTGCTGGCGGCATTGAGCCTTGCGGCTGCACTATTCCATCCTAAGCTGACCTTGGTGCGCGGCGTGTTCAATAATATTTTTATCATCGATGTCACGCAAAGCATGAATGTGCCGGACTACCGCATCGACGGTAAGCCGGTCTCGCGGCTCGAATTCGTCAAACAATCGGTACGCTACACAATTAAAAATCTGCCTTGCGGGTCGCGCGCCGGCTTGGGTATTTTTACCGAATATCGCAGCTATTTATTATTGGCGCCGGTGGACACTTGCGCGAATTATTCCGAGCTGTCGGGTCTGCTGGATAATATGAATGGACAAATGGCGTGGGTCGGCGGGAGCGAAATTGCCAAAGGAATTAGTTTCGGTTTCAAGATAATTAAAAAATTACCCGATAAACCCGGACTGATTTTCATCAGCGATGGTCAGGAAGCGCCGCCGGTTAATCCTAAATATCGCATTGATATGGAGACCAAGCCCGGCGCTGTGCGCGGCATGCTGGTGGGCGCGGGCGGGCTCGTTGCGCAAGCCATTCCGAAATATGATAAAGCCGGGAATCTGCTGGGATTATGGAACGCGGACGACGTGATGCAAACCGATCTTTATACGCAGGAAGCGCTTGATGGCGGCGCAGTAACTGATGTAACGGCCGCTAAATCTGACAAGAAAAAAGTCGAGGGCACGGAGCACATGTCCGCGCTGCGCGAAGCGTATTTGCAAACCTTGGCGACCGAAAGTGGAATCGGCTATCACCGACTGGAAAATACCGAGCAGTTTTTTTCAGCGATGGAATCACCGTCGATGGCCGGCGCCAATCCTAGCGAAACAGACGTGGCACATTTTCTCGCCATCGCCGCGCTGACAGCGCTGACTCTATTATATGCGTGGCCGCTGATCGAAAAGTGTTTCCGCTTTTGCCGCCAAATGATTCGGCGCATAAAGACCCCGGCGCGACGCGAAATAAAATCGGCAGCCGACATCAGCTATCATATTTAATGTATTTGAAGCGTGGGTCGTCATTCGGCGTGCCTTCCAATGCACCGCCTTCCAATTTGGGTTGCCATTGAATCACCGACTCGATTTTTTTCGCCAGCTCGAAGTCTTTATCGGTGATGCCTTTGGCGGCATGATTGGTCAGCTTTACAATCACGAATGCGTAGGAGACCGTAAGGTCAGGATGATGCCACGCGGCTTCGGCTAAATGGCCGATGGTGTTGACCACCATCAAGGTGGCTTTCCAGCCGCTGGTTTTATATTTGCGCCGAATCCAGCCATCTTCGAAATACCAAAACGGTAAATCAGTATTCAGCCGCGCAACAATTTCGGCTTCGTTGTACACCTTGCTCGGGTCGGGGTGTTCCATTTTAATCTCCACTTAAAAGATTGAAAAAAATATCCCATGAAAATCAATAGATTGGATCAGAGTTTTTGACACGGTATTGACACAGGATTTGCCCGCTTGCGCTACAAATATGACAATTGTTACAAGATGCCACATACGACGGTAAAAAACTTACCCGTTCAGCACCGTATGTCATAGAAAAATCACAGGTTTTTTTATGCTGCAAATGCAAATGCGCAGTTGTGACCTTCGGCACACAATATGCTTTAATAGTGCACCGGGTAGTTTACTACTCTAACGCGCAGCAATTAAGTTATCCGGCAAACAAGAAAGACTAGGAAACTTTTTATTTCAAATGGTGGTCGGGTGTAAAACAAGCTGGGAGTTTCAGTTTGTCGAAGTCCTGAAATTAAGTGTTCCCGAAGTTAATATTAATCTTTGAGGAGGTTCATATGTTACGCAAGTCAAATTTACGGCATTGGTGTGCATTGCTCGGTATGTTAATTGTACCTGGCTTGGCATTCGCAAACGCCGACGTAGCCAAGCTTACCAAGGACTCGAAAAACTGGGCCATGCAAGCTGGCGATTTCAAAAATCAACGCTACACCGAGTTGAAGCAAATTACCAAAGACAACGTTAAAAACTTGTCAGTGGCATGGACCTTCTCCACCGGAGTTCTACGCGGCCATGAAGGCGGCCCGTTGGTCATAGGCGACACGATGTTCGTGCACAGCCCATTCCCAAACAAAGTATTCGCCATCAGCCTCGAAGATCAAAAAATTCTGTGGAAATACGAGCCAAAGCAAGATCCAACCGTTATTCCGGTCATGTGCTGCGACACTGTGAACCGTGGTCTGGCTTATGCTGAAGGTAAAATTTTCTTGCAACAAGCTGACACCACGCTGGTGGCACTTGATGCCAAGACCGGTAAAGTGACTTGGAGCGTCAAAAACGGTAATCCAAAAATCGGTGAAACCAATACCAACGCCCCTCACGTCTTTAAAGACAAAGTTATCACCGGTATTTCCGGCGGTGAGTTTGGTGTGCAGGGCTTCTTGGCTGCGTACGATATCAACACCGGTAAGCAGGTATGGAAAGCTTACAGTGTAGGTCCGGACGATCAAATTAAATTTGACCCAGCTAAAACCATGACCTGGACCGACGGCAAAATGGCGCCGGTTGGAAAAGATTCTTCAGTGAAAACCTGGAAAGGCGATCAGTGGAAAATTGGTGGCGGCACAACCTGGGGTTGGTATAGCTTTGACCCAGAGCAAAATGCTGTTTACTACGGCTCTGGCAACCCAAGCACCTGGAACCCAAGTCAGCGTCCTGGCGATAACAAGTGGTCGATGACACTGTTCTCGCGCGACGTCGATACGGGCATGGCCAAGTGGGCTTACCAAATGACACCGTTCGACGAGTGGGATTTCGACGGTATCAATGAAGTGCCATTGTGGGAAGGCAAAGACAAGACCGGTAAAGAGCGCAAGATGTTGTCGCACTTCGACCGTAACGGTTTTGGCTACACCCTTGATCGTGTAACAGGCGAATTGTTGGTGGCTGAGAAGTATGATCCAGCTGTTAACTGGGCCAAAGGCATAGACATGAAGTCTGGCCGTCCGATACTGGACGACAAATTCGGCACCGCAAAGGGCGGTCCTGATCACAACAACAAGGGAATTTGCCCAGCCGCTTTGGGTTCCAAAGATCAGCAACCCTCTGCTTACTCACCTAAGAACCACATGTTCTATGTACCAACGAACCACGTGTGCATGGACTATGAGCCGTTCAAAGTCGAGTACACCGCTGGCCAGCCGTATGTAGGCGCAACTCTGTCAATGTACCCAGCACCAGGCGGCACACACATGGGTAACTTCATTGCCTGGGATCCTGCAGCAGGTAAAATCAAGTGGTCGAAAATCGAGAAATTCTCTGTATGGAGCGGCGCATTGGCCACTGCAACAGACGTCGTTTTCTACGGCACGCTTGAAGGCTACATCAAGGCAGTTGATGCTAACGATGGTAAAGAACTGTGGAAGTTCAAAACCCCGTCCGGCATCATCGGTAACGTGAATGCATGGGAATACAAAGGCAAGCAATACATCGGCGTTCTGTCGGGTATTGGCGGCTGGGCCGGAATCGGCATGGCAGCAGGCCTTGAGAAAGACACCGACGGTTTGGGTGCAGTGGGCGGCTACAAAGAGCTCTCCAAGTACACCGAACTCGGCGGCGTGTTGACTGTGTTTGCTCTGCCTGACGGCAAGTAAACCGATTAACTAACATTACGTTAGCATTGGTAGGTCTGTAAACTGACATCCCGGGCCAAAACCCGGGATGTTTTTATTTTTGTAGCTTATTAATTTTATTGAATTTTTTGGGGTTGCGATGAATACAAAATTACTCTCAGTTGTGGTTTTTGCCTTGATTAGCACGACGGCCTGCGCCGGTGAAAAATCCGAAGCGCCTGCACCGAAGACTGCCGCCGTAGCGCCCGCCGCGCCTGCTGCCGAAGCGCCTAAAGCTGCGCCGGTTCAAGTGGCCGCTGCTGAGCCGGCCAAGGCCGTTGCTGCCCCTGCTGCTGGCGGTGCCGCGCCCTATAAAGTGGCTGAAGGCAACAAAGTGGATACCGCCACCTTGAATGGTTGGCGTGCTTGGCGCGCGCTGGCATGCGAGCGCTGCCACGGCGCAAATCAAGAAGGCATGGTGGGCCCGTCGCTAATCAATAGCCTCAAAGTATTAAGCAAAGATGATTTCAAAAAAACCGTATTAGGCGGCCGTGCCGAAAAGGGTATGCCGAACTTTGATGGTGCGAAGCAGGTCGTAGAGAATATAGACGGCCTGTATGCCTATTTGAAAGGTCGTTCTGACGGCGCGATTCAACCCGGCAAAGTCACTGAAATTCAGTAATGCCTGTAGCAGGCCGGTTTTACGCTGACGTATAAAGTAACCAAGGAGCGAAAGTGTATCAATACCGGAATAGTTTTACTGGGTTGCTGGCCGTAGTCTTTTTAACGCTCTCATTCGCCGCCTTCGCGGCGGATGAGCCAGTGGAAGAAAAAATTCTGCGCGTATGCCAGGACCCGAACAATCTGCCGTTCTCCCACAAAGATCAAACCGGTTTTGAAAATAAAATTGCCGAGCTGTTCGCGCAGGATTTGGGTTGGAAACTCGAAACCACGTGGTATCCGCAGCGCATGGGATTCATCCGCAACACCTTAAAAGGCAAAGAGCCGAATTCGGAAAAATTCAAATGTGATTTGGTCACCAGCGTATCGCCCGATTTTGATTTGGGCTTGCCGACAAAAATATATTACAGCTCTACTTACACAATGGTATATGTGAAGGGTCGCGGCCTTGATGACGTTAAAACGCCAGACGACTTGCTTAAACTCGATCCAGAGAAACGTAAAAAACTACGTATCGGCGTGACGGCACGGACGCCTGTTGTCGATTGGCTGCTGAAAAATAATTTAGTCGAGCAAATGGTCGCGATCCAGCTGCAAAGTGGCGATCCGGAAAAATATGCCGGCGAATTGATCGAAAAAGAATTATCCACTGGCAATCTCGACGCTGTATTAATTTGGGGTCCTATTGGTGGTTACTTCAGCAAAAAGTCCACCGTGCCGATGGTCGTGTTGCCGTTCAAACCTGAATCTATCGCACAGTCACCTTTGCAATTTAGTATCGCCATGGGCGTACGTTATGGCGAAAAGCCCTGGCGTGATCGCATCAATCAATTGATCGAAAAAAATCAGGCCAAAATTGAAGCCATCATGAATGACTATGGCGTACCTACGGTGACGATTGCCGCTAAGCCCGATAGCGCCACGGTTAGCGAGACCAAACTGCCGCAAAAATAATGAACAGTAAACGACCTATTTCCACTGCCAAATATAATGGTCAGGGATGTTCAGAAGTTAAATGAAGGTGGGGGCAATTAAGGAGCAACTGTGCGTTACTTCGCGCTCATTTTTTTATTATCATTTTTTCAGCCTGGCTGGGCTAATACTGAAAACGAAATCGAATTCTATTCCCGCGTGGCTCCCAGCGTCGTCAAAATTGAAGCGCACAACACGAATGGCCGCGTCTCTGTTGGCTCGGGGGTCATGATCGCTGAGGGCATCGCTGCGACCAACTGTCACGTCACCGGCAATGCTGAACGTATTGAAGTGATTAAGGGCGGAACCGTCGTGATAGCAGAAGCGCAAATCAGCGACATCGAACACGATGTGTGTATTTTAAAAGCGCCCGGCATGAAATTGCCGATAGCAAAAAAATCCAATACAAAATTGCGCTTGGGTCAGGAAGTGGTCGCGCTAGGTTACGTTGCAGGCCTCGGTCCGCGTATGAGCGCAGGCGAAGTCACCTCGTTGTACGAATATAACGGCAGCCGGGTGATTGAAAGCACTGCGGCGTTCACTTCAGGCGCGAGCGGCGGCGGCCT
>JAYVJD010000037.1:0-2134 GCA_043769625.1 Pseudomonadota bacterium
ACAAGTCCGATGGCACGGCGGTTCTTCTTCCGTATCCGACCTATCGGCTGTTTCTGCTTGCGGCGGGGCTCGTCATCGGCATCGGCCTCTGGCTGTTCATCAACAAAACCCGCATCGGCATGATGATTCGCGCTGGGGTCGATGACCGCGGAATGCTTGCTGCCTCCGGCGTGAATGTGCAATTAGTCTTTGCCATCACCTTCGCGATTGGCGCTGGCATGGCGGGGCTCGCGGGCGTAGTCGGCGGCACGGCGTTATCCATATCGCCGGGCGAAGATACGCGTTATTTATTGGCGTCGCTGGTGGTGGTCATTGTCGGCGGCATGGGTAGTATCGTCGGTGCGGCGTTAGGGGCGATATTGATCGGCGTAACCGAGCAATTTGGCTTGGCTTACGCACCGACCTATGGCGTAGTCTTTACGTTCGTCCTCATGGTGTTAGTGCTTGCGTTTAGACCGCAAGGCCTTCTGGGAAGGACCGGGCGATGAGCGCAGCACAATGGCGCCGCGCCATGAATTCTGGCGCGCAGGCGACGCAAGCTGTAGCGCTTCCCGCTGGCGGGCATGTTGTCAGCGCTGCGTCTGCGATGCCATCGAGTGCACCGCAAATCGCGCGCGAGCCTTGGCGCAATCCCATCGCTGCGCGTCATGTTGTCGTGCTGCTCGCGCTATTACTTTATCCATTTTTCGCCACACCGTTTTTCACTTTTCAAATCGCGGGCCAAGCATTGGTGCTCGGTACGATTGCTTTATCGCTCACATTTCTCGCCGGTTCCGGCGGTATGGTGTCGCTTGCACAAATGACTGTTGCGGGTCTCGCGGGCTATTTAGTCGCCATATTTGGTACATCGGCATCGCCTATTAGTTTGGGCTGGCCGTGGTGGGTTGCCGTGTTGTTAGCGATTGTGATTGCTACCGCGTTCGCGACGTTTGTCGGCTGGCTCGCGGTGCGAACCGAAGGTATTTATACCATCATGATTACCTTGGCGATCGGCGTCGCGTTTTACTATTTGGTGCTGCAGAATTACTCGATCTTTAACGGCTTTCAAGGGTTTCACAAAGTGACGCCTCCGGTCGTTTGGGGAGTCGATTTTGGACAGGCGACGCCCTATTATTTTCTGGCGTCGTTTTGGGCGCTCGCCAGTTATTTTTTCATCAAATATTTGCTCCGCGCCCCCTTTGGCGTCGCGCTGCAGGGCGTGCGCGACAATCCGCGGCGCATGAATGCGCTTGGCTTTCATGTCACGGCGCATCGAGTGGCCGCCTATGCTATCGCGGGATTAATCGCGGCGATCGGTGGCATATTGCTACTGTGGTACAACAAATTAATTACGCCGGGTGTCGTCGGAACCGGCGCGCTAATTAATGTTTTGGTCGTCGCTGTGCTCGGTGGTATGCGTCATCCGATCGGGCCGTTCATCGGCGCGATAGTGTTCGTGCTGTTGCAAACATTCGCCATCGATACGATTTTTCGTGAGCGTTTCAATTTGGTGATTGGGACTATCTTTTTGGTTATTGTTTTGTTTTCGTCCGACGGGTTGCTCGGGTGGTGGGCGCGGTTGCGTTCCGGCACCGGTGGTGGCCAGGCGAGACTTAGGGAGCCGAAGTAATAAGCCTCGCGCTTATTTCAACGGCGACATAAACCGCGGCATCCGCCGCAATTGTTTGGAGGAGTTGATTGTGGAAAAAATGAAAAGAGGCTTTTTGCGCAGCGCGATCAGTGTTGCGGTGTTAGCTACATTCGCGGGCGGCGTACAGGCGCAGGATGTGTTGAAAATTGGCCTGTTAGCAACCCTGGAAGGTCCGTTCGCCGCAGGCGGACAAGACGCGATGCGGGGTGCGGATCTCGCGCTGAAGCAAAAGAACGGCATGGCCGGTGGCAAGAAAATCGAATTCGTCAAGGGTTCGTCGGATGCCACTCCTGACAAAGCCGTGAACGCGACGCGCAAATTAGTCGAGCAGGACAAAGTGCAAATCATGATTGGCCCATTGTCCGGTGACGAAGGTATTGCGGTGAAGAACTATTCCAAGTCGCAGCCGAATATCACGTTCATCAATGGCTCGTCCGGCGCACAAGCAACGACCTTGGTTGATCCGTCGCAAAACTTCTATCGCTTCAATACC
The DNA here is from genome assembly GCA_043769625.1 of Pseudomonadota bacterium. Taxonomy (GTDB): domain Bacteria; phylum Pseudomonadota; class Gammaproteobacteria; order Burkholderiales; family JBEEJL01; genus JBEEJL01. The sequence continues at coordinate 2,124 of JAYVJD010000037.1, forward strand.
GAAGGTGCGCA
>JAYVJD010000038.1:0-14578 GCA_043769625.1 Pseudomonadota bacterium
TACAGCGCTGGAATACAAATCGATTATTCGCCGATTGAAAGCCGTGCGTCCCGGTATCAATATTTCCTCCGATATTATTGTCGGCTTCCCGGGTGAGACCGACGCCGATTTCGACGCGACGATGAAGCTGGTCGATGATGTCGGCTTCGATGGCAGCTATAGTTTTCTCTACAGCCCACGGCCCGGCACGCCGGCGGCAGAATTAGCCGACGACACGCCACACGCAACAAAAATGCAGCGCCTCTCGCGCTTACAAAAACGCGCCGACGAGCTAAATGCGGAAATCAGCGCCAATATGGTCGGTACGACACAACGTGTATTGGTCGAAGGCGCCTCGGCGCGCGACGCGCATGAAATTTATGGCCGCACTGACAATAATCGAGTCGTTAATTTTGCCGGCGATCTGGAATGGATCGGTCAGTTTGTCACGGTAAACATTACCGAAGCGGTTCGGTACACGCTTCGTGGTGAATTCATAGTATGAAAAAAACTTCAATTTAATCAAATAGTTACATAATTATCACTCAAGGGCTTTATGAGCGCGACGAAGCAGCAAATGGCAAAAAAAATCAACACAATGATGATGGTTTTAGTTGCTGCGACGCTTGCAGGTTGCGCGGCTAATGCGGCAAATGTAAAGCCGGCGGAGAGCGCCGCTGCCTCGACAAATCCGGCAGCCACCAAGCCAGCCGCGCCCACCTCGATGCAGCGCCCTTTCAACGATGTGATTAAAGAAGCCAAACTCACGCCGGGTTTTTTTTCGCTTTGGCGCCAAGACGACAAAGTCTGGATCGAGATTAAACCGGAACAATTCGATCAGCCGTTTTTTTTCGCGATGGGCGTGACGCAAGGTGTCGGCGAGCGCGGCTTGTACGGCAATATGATGAACCGCAGCCACATCGTTGTGTTCAAAAAAATCGGCACCAATATTCAACTCATCGCGCGTAACAACGACTTCACTGCCAAAGCGTATTCACCGATTGCTCTCGCCACCCGTCAGAGTTTTTCCGATAGCTTACTCGCTACGTCAATCGTCGCCAGCGCGCCGCACCCTGAGCGCAAATCGGTGTTGGTCGATGCCAATCTTTTATTATTGTTGCAAGACATTCCGATGATGGCGACCGCGCTCGAAGCGGCGTATCGCCAGCCGTATTATTTTGACGCAAAAAATACCAGCTTCGATACCTTGCGTAACACAGCGGATTCGACCGGTTTTAACCTCACCGCGCACTACGCCTTGGCGCGGATGATTTTGCCGCCGCTGATGCCGCCGAATGTACCACCACCGCCGCAAATGCCGCTACCCGCCACGCTGGAGGATGTGCGTAGTCTGTTCATGGGTTTTTATTACAGCTTTGCTAAATTGCCCGAGCCGATGCCGCCGCGTCTGGCCGACGATCGTATCGGGCATTTTGTCACCACCCATCTCGATTTCAGTGAAGACTTTACGCCCGACCCGAGAGTGCGTTACGTCAATCGCTGGCGGCTGGAGAAAAAAGAGCCGGCGGCGGATATCAGCGAGCCGGTGCAACCGATTATTTTCTGGCTCGATAGCAATATTCCGTACAAATATCACAACACAGTCAAGGAAGGCGTGCTCGAGTGGAACAAAGCCTTCGAGCGCATCGGCTTCAAAGACGCCGTACAGGTGCGCTATCAAATCGACAACAGCGAGTTCGACACCGCTGATGTGCGCCGCGCATCGATACGCTGGTTCCTCGGCACCGACGCGCGCTTCGCCATCGGGCCAAGCCAAGTTGATCGGCGCACTGGCGAAATTCTCGACGCCGACATCGGCGTGTCGGATGTATGGACGCGCAATCCGCGTCGCCGCGCGGTTGAAGAAATTCCACGCCCGGTGCGGGCGTTTATTCGCGATGAAATCCATTGCGAATACGGTAATGAAATGTCGAATGAATTGGAGTTCGCGCTCGACCTGCTGCAAGCGCGCGGCGACTTAGAGCCCGATAGCGCCGAGGCCGAAGCGTTTGTGCAAGCGACCTTGAAGGACGTGATTACCCACGAAGTCGGACACACGCTCGGTCTGCGACATAATTTTCGCGCGTCGACTATTTATACGTTGGATCAACTGGCCGATACGGCTTTCACGCAAAAAAATGGCCTCACGGGTTCCGTAATGGATTACAACGGCTTGAACATTGCCGCATACGGCGGCAAGCAAGGCGAGTACGTCATGAGCACGCTCGGGCCGTATGATTTTTGGGCGATCGAATACGCTTACAAGCCGATCGACAGCGCGAGCGAAAAAGCCGAACTACAAAAAATTGCCTCGCGCAGCGTCGAGCCACAACTAGCCTACGGCACCGACAACGAAGCTGGTTACGGCGGCGCGCTGGAAGGCGTCGATCCGGAAGTGAATCGACGCGATTTGGGCGCAGATCCGCTGGCGTTTTATCAGCATCGTTTATTCTTGTCGCGTGAGTTGTGGGATCGTTTGCAACAAAAACAACTCAAGCCGGGCGAGTCGTACGAAAGCCTGCGACGTAATTTTGACATCGCGCTCGACCAGGTGAGCCTCGCCAGCAATCTCGCGGCCAAATATATTGGCGGCGTCGTCAGCGTGCGCGACCACGCGGGCAGTTCGCGCGCACCCCTTACGCCGGTGGATGCCGACAAACAAAGACGCGCGTTGAAATTACTCGAGACCGGGATTTTTTCTGCCGATAGTTTCCGCTTCCGCCCCGACTTTATGCGCAAGCTCGCAGTCAATCATTTTGACGGCTCTGTGAATCCGGATTATTCATTGAATAATCAAATCATCGCTTTGCAGCGCGGTGTGTTTGATCAGGTGTTAGGCGACGGCGTCGCGACGCGGCTGATCGACGCGGAAAGCAAACTGGATAATCCGCAGCACGCGCTGAAATTGTCCGAGTTATACGACACGCTGCAAAACGTCGTGTGGAGCGAGTTACGCAGCGCTAAAGACATCAATGGCCAGCGACGCAATTTGCAACGCGAACATTTGCGCCGCGTCGCGACCAGTTTGATTCGGCCGAACGGCGGCCCGGCCGACGTGCGCAGCCTGATGCGAGAAAACGCCAAACAATTGGCGCAACAGATCCAAGCCGCGCTGGCGAAACCGGGAATGAGCAAAGAAGCCACCGCGCATTTGCGAGAGAGCCTGGAGACCTTGCAAGAAGCCCTCAAAGCACCGTTACAGCGAATGGGAGTTTAATGTCTGAAGCTGAGCGCGCGAAAAGCAAACCGATCGAGCTGGTGTTTACCCCAGTAGATAATCAACGTTTGGCGAATTTGTGTGGGCCGGTGGACAGCAACTTGCGCCAGATCGAATCGGCGCTGAATGTGGTGATCAGCCATCGCGCCGAACATTTCCGCTTGCAGGGCCAAGCCGAAGATATGGCGCTGGCCGCGCAAGCTTTGCAATATTTTTATCAGCGCAGCAATCGTGTTGTCAACGTGGAGGACATTCAATTGGGACTGATCGAAATGAACCACAACGCACCGCGTGTGCAAAAAAAGACCGAGCCGTCGAGCGACGAGCCGCATCTCCTCACCAAGCGCGCCGACCTGCATGGGCGCACGCCGCGCCAGGTGGAATACATCAAAAATATTCAAGCGCATGACATCACATTCGGCGTCGGCCCAGCGGGCACCGGCAAAACTTATTTAGCCGTGGCCTGCGCCGTCGATGCGTTGGAGCGCGATTTGGTCAAACGTATTGTGCTGGTGCGCCCCGCCGTCGAAGCCGGCGAGCGGCTCGGATTTTTGCCCGGCGACATGGCGCAAAAAGTCGATCCGTATCTGCGGCCGTTGTATGACGCGCTGTATGATTTGATGGGTTACGAAAAAGTCGGCCGCTTGTTTGAGCGCGCCGCGATCGAGATTGCGCCGCTGGCGTATATGCGTGGACGCACGTTGAATCACGCTTTTATTATTCTCGACGAAGCGCAAAACACTACGCCGGAACAAATGAAAATGTTTTTGACGCGTATTGGTTTTGGCACCAAGGCGGTGATTACCGGCGACGTGACGCAAATCGATTTGAAGCATGGACAAAAAAGCGGCCTGATCGACGCGCGCAACGTGCTGCAAAATATTCGCGGCATTGCGTTTACGGTTTTTCAAAGCGAAGACGTGGTGCGCCATCCCTTAGTGCAGCATATTGTGAACGCGTATGAAAAGCGCAAATCAGAAAATTTTTAATATAATCAAATAGTTATATAAATGCTGCTAAAACCCAAAACAGTGCCGGCATTATCGCTTTGCGTGCAATATGCCAGCGCAACAACCGCTTTGCCGACGCGCGCGCAGTTTCGCCGCTGGGCAAAAGTCGCGCTACAGCAGTCGGCCAATATCACCTTGCGCATCGTCGATGAAGCTGAAGGCCTCGCGCTCAACAGCCAATTTCGCCGCAAAAAATATCCCACCAATGTGCTGAGCTTTGTTTATGATGATGTCACGCCGCTCGGTGGCGACATTGTATTGTGTGCGCCAGTCGTGGCAGCGGAAGCGAAGCAACAGAAAAAAACCTTGCAGGCGCATTATGCGCATCTGACTTTACATGGCGTGTTGCATTTGCAAGGATACGATCATGAAAAAAATCGCGACGCAAAAATAATGGAAGCGCTGGAAACCAGCCTGATGCAAAAACTCGGTTACGCTAATCCGTATCAAGACTCACTCGAGTGAAAACCGCTACGCCTCATTTTGAATCGGCCCACCAGCAAACTCTGGATTGGAACGGCATTATCGCGTTCATCAGCGTGGCCTTCTTGCTGGCGTGGACGATTGCCTCGCCGATGTGGTTTAACGCGGAAGGTCTGAGTCATCCCCTCGCCGGTGGATTGCTGCCCTTGATTATGTTTGCCCCGAGCATCGCCACATTTATCGTCGTGCGCTGGGTCAGTCCACAAGCAGATATCAAAACTGCGACCGGCTTGCGCCTTGGCGATAAAACCACCTGGCCGCGCTACTGGTTGCTCTGTTGGCTCGGCATGCCAGAGCTCGTACTGGTCTCGCTGGCATTGAGCGCGTTGTTGGGCGTCTATCAAACCGACCTGAAAAATTTCTCCGGCTTGCAACAAATGCTCGCAGCGAAAGAAGCTGGCGTCGTTGCGCTGGAGAACCTGTCCGTACAGTGGTTGGTGGTGATCCAACTCGCATCAATCCTGATTGCGCCGATTTTCAACGCTGTGTTTGCCTTCGGCGAAGAGTGGGGCTGGCGCGGCTATTTATTGCCCAAGCTGCTGCCGCTCGGCCAATGGCCCGCACTGATCATCAGCGGCGGCATTTGGGGCTTGTGGCATTTACCGGTGATTTTACTCGGCTACAACTACCCGCTGTATCCCAACATTGGCTGGTTATTCATGCTGATATTTTGCATCTTGCTCGGCATCTTGTTTGGCTGGACGCGGCTTGCAACCGGTAGCATCTGGCCCGCCGTCATCGCGCATGGCGCGCTGAATGGTTCGGCCGGCGCGGTGAATCTTTTCGCTACGGCCGATTTTGCCGTCGATACCGCGCAGGCCGGCATCACCGGTTGGGTCGGTTGGTTGCTGCTCGGCGGCGTGATTGCCTACCTGGTCTATTTCAAACGACTACCCGTGCGCCAAGTAACTTGAGCATTTCCCCCTTATGCAGCACAATATCACTGCAGAAAAATAAAGTAGCTTAACGACATCACAAAATCAACGATAGCTAAGGGAATCTCAACATGACCATTTTACGCAAAGCCGTTTTGCTCGCGCTGTACAGCGGGGCTACTTTTACCGCCGTTTCACCGCTGCTGATGGCACAAGCTCAGACCACCCCCACTGACAGCGAAGCTTCTCGCGTCGAAGGCATCACGGTTGTCGGCACACGCCGCGCCAATGCCACTGCGACCGATACGCCAGTCCCGATCGATTTTATCCCGATGGCCAAAGCGTCGGAGCAAGGCGGCCAATTTGATCTGGCGCAATCACTACAATATTTGTCACCCTCGTTCAATTCGACGCGTCAAACCGGCGCGGACGGCGCGGACTTGATTGATTCCGCTTCTTTGCGCGGTTTGGGCTCAGACCAAACGCTGGTGTTGGTGAACGGAAAGCGTCGCCACACCACAGCCCTAGTCAATTTATTCGGCGCGCGTAATCGCGGCAATACCGGCACCGACCTGAATGCTATTCCGCTCATGGCGATCGAGAATGTGCAAGTCCTGCGCGACGGCGCAGCCGCGCAATACGGCTCTGACGCAATCGCCGGCGTGATCAATATCAGCTTGAAAAAGCGCGCCGGCTGCGAAGGTGTGCTGGGCTATAGCCAATATCAAGAAGGCGACGGAAAAAATTACCTGACTTCGGCTTATTGTGGTTTTGAAACGAGCAACAAAGGGGTATTTTCCATCACGGGCGAATACTCGGATCGTGGTCGCTCAGACCGCGCCAGACCGGAAGACAAGCCGCGCATCATCGGCGACACCCAATCAAAAAACGGCACCATTTATGTGAATGGCGATATGCCCATCACGACAACTGGCAAAGTCTATTACACCGCCGGTTTCCAGAAGCGTGACGCATCCTCTGCTGCATTTGGTCGCGGCGGTATTGGTTCGGATGATATTCCCTCGCGTAACTCGGCGGCGATGTATCCAGACGGTTTTGTACCGTTCATCAATGGTGACGTGAGTGATCGTTATGCCACGGTTGGCTATCGCGGTCAGTTGGGCGAATGGGCGACCGATATTTCGCAGACCTATGGTTTTAACCAGTTGAAATACAACATCAGCCATACGCTGAACGCCTCCCTCGCGAATCAGGATTTACTCAACGGCGGCCCGGGTATCAGCGCGAATAAATTCGACGCCGGAGGTTTTTCTTTCGCCCAAGCTACCACCAACGTCGATTTCAGCAAATTCTATCCTTCCGTGATGAGCGGCATGAACGTCGCTTTCGGCTCAGAGTTCAGACGTGAAAATTATCAGATTAAGGCGGGTGAAGCAGGCTCTTACGTCGATGCCGATGGCGTGGGTAATGGCGGCAATGCTGGCAGCCAAGGTTTTCCCGGCTTCCAGCCAGGCGATCAAACCGACCGTAGCCGCAATAGCATTGCCGGGTATGTCGATATCGAAACCGACATCACAAAGGAATTCAAGACTCAAACCGCGCTGCGCTATGAAAAATTTAACGACTTCGGTGCCACGCTCAACGGCAAATTGGCCGCCAGCTTGAAAGCCACTGATGCGCTGTTGTTCCGCAGCTCCGCCAGCACCGGCTTCCGTGCACCGTCGTTGCAGCAAGTGTATTTCTCTTCCACCTTCACCGACTTCATCAGCGGCCTGCCGCAGGACGTCGTATTAGCGCCGAATGGCGGCACCATTGCCAACGCGGCCGGCATCCCCAAGTTGAAAGAAGAGAAATCAAAAAACTTTACTTTGGGCACAACCTTTACGCCAAGCCGCGATTTCGCGATGACAGCCGACTTGTATTTGATCGACATCAAGGATCGCATCGTGTTGTCAGGTCGTTTCGACGCCGATAATTACCCCGCGTTAGGCTCGATATTGTCGGCGTTAGGCGTGGGCCAAGCGCAATTTTTCGTTAACTCCGTCAACACGCGCACCAAGGGATTGGACCTGACGGTGTCGAATAAAAGCAACTTGAGCAACGGCAAGCTGAACACTTTCTTCGCCGTTAACTTCAGCAAAACTGAAGTCACCGGCATCAAAGCACCGCCTTCGTTGCAGGGTTTTGAAGACGTGTTGTTATCCGAACGTGAGCGTTTGTACATAGAGCAGGGCGGACCACGCCGCAAAGCCACGCTGGGTTTTGATTTCACCACCGGGCCGGTTCAAGCGGAATTCAAAGTGATCCATTTTGGTTCGCAAACCTTGGGCACGTTTACCGGCACAGCAGGCGGCGAACCCAACGCCTACTACTCGCCGAAAACCTCGGCCGACTTCAGTATTGCTTATAGCATTGATAAAAACACCAAGATCACGGTCGGCGGAAACAATATTTACAACACCAAACCGGATAAGCAAAATGCGAATGAAACCGATAATGGTTTTATTTACGACAGCGTGCAATTCGGTCTCAATGGCGCATCGTATTTCGCGCGTTTGTGGAAAAAGTTCTAAGCAAAATCGTTTAATCGAAGCAAACAAAAAGCCGCGCAAGCGGCTTTTTTGTTTGGCGGAATGCTGTCTCACCTTCTGTAAGCTGGCGCTGATACGCCCAGCCATTTCTCCCGCGAGCGCTCGGCTTGTCAGCGCCAGCCTACGATCCGGTCATTCCCGCGCAGGCGGGAATCACGTCTATAAATCCGCCTCATTCCTCCTTTTTCAACTGGGGAGGATTTTCTTCATGCTTTTATTTTCAGCGTCGATGCGTATTCAATTGGTTTTCCAAGGCATCGGAAAACCAGGTGAGCGTGGTGGTGAGGATGAGATAAATGCAGGCGACTGTGATGAACACCGGTACGGGTTGGAAGCTTTCCGCTTGCACGCGGTTACCGACCATCGACAGCTCGACCACGCCGATGGCGTAGGCGAGGCTGGAGTCTTTGAGCAAGCTGACAATATTATTCACCAGCGACGGCAGGCTGATGCGCACTGCTTGCGGAAAGACGACGTGGCGGAACGCGGTGAGCGGCGGGAAGCCGAGTGACTGCGCGGCATACACCTGGCCCTGCGGCACGGCGAGGATGCCGCCGCGCATGGCTTCGGCGTTATACGCGCCGACGTTAAGCGCGAGCGCGATGATGGCGGAATTAAAATCGGATAATTTTAATTCCGGGAACATCGCGGGGAGCGCAAGATAAACAAACAGGATTTGCACCAGCAGTGGTGTGCCGCGAATGATCCACACATAAAACCTTGAGGGCCAGGCGATGAAGGGATTCTTCGCCATTTTGCCCATCGCGGCGAGCACGCCGATAAATAAACCGATGGTGCCGGAAATCAGCGTGAGCAATACGGTGGCGCGTGCGCCGTTGGCGAATTGTTGCGCGGCCGGGCCGATCGGCGCGGGTAGCCATTGCAGCGGCAACGCCATGAACCACAGAAACAGCACTAGGCTGACGGCTGCGGCTGCCATGAGCAAATGTTGTTTAGACGATTTTTCGGGATTGGGCATAAATATTTTTATCGTGGGACAGAAGCAGCGCCGCGCGCTAGTTGCGCATCATTTGCAACGAATATCTTCGCCGAAATATTTTTCTGAAATGGTTTTATACGTGCCGTCAGCGATGATTTCTGCCAGCGCTTTGTTCAGCGCTTCGCGCAAGGTCTTGTTATTTTTTTTCACGATGATGGCGACTTTTTCGCTATAAAGTAAATCGCCGAGCTGCAAATTCAGCGCCGGTGATTTTTGCACCAGTTCTTTTGCCTGAAATCGGTCGGTGACCCAGGCGTCCACCCGATCAGACAAAAGATTTTGCTGCGCATCGGTGTCTTTGGGGAAGGTTTTTATATCTTTGATATCGCTGACTTTTTTCACCGCATCGGCAAAGGTGGTGCCGATTTGTACGGCGACGGTTTTGCCTTTCAGCTCTGCGGCCGTCTTCGGCCCGCCAGTTTTGCTCACGATTTGTCCGCCGCTGCAATAATGCGGGTCGGTGAAATCGACGGCTTTAGCGCGCTCGTCGGTGATGGCAAACGAGGCAATGGCGAAGTCGAAGCGATCTTGTGCCAGCGCGGGAATCTGCACGTCAAAACCGAGCGTGGTCCACTTTACTTTCAGGTCCATTTTTTTCGCCATCGCTTCGGCGATGTCGATTTCAAAACCGCTCAACACATTGTCTTTAAAAAAATTGAACGGCGGAAAGGCACCTTCGGTCGCGACTTGCAGCGTGCCGGATCTTTTGATCGCGTCGAAGTCACGCCCGCTGGAGCCGCAACCGCCAAGCGTGACAAAAAAACCGATAAATGCGCACAGTAAAAAAGGTTTCATGCTGTTTTCCCCGAATAGGACGAATTTTTCTCTGGCTGATTTTACACCATTCGTTGCGGGAAACGCGCAGAGACTAGTCGGCGTGACGCCAAGGCTGGAATGCTGCGTTTCGGCTCCAGATTGGCTGTCAGCGCGCTTTATTGGTAAAGTAGCAGCTTCCCATTCAATGATTTCTCCATGGACGAACCTGCCAAGCCGACTTTGCTCGAACGCCTCTCATCATGGTTGATGCGTCAACCGGAAGACCGCGAGCAATTGGTTGCGCTGTTACACAGTTCCTACGATCGTAATTTGCTCGACGCCGATGCGCTGTCGATGATCGAAGGCGTGATGCAAGTATCCGACATGCAAGTGCGCGATGTGATGATTCCGCGCTCGCAAATGGATGTGGTTGATATCAGCGAATCGCCGGAAAAATTTATCCCGTATGTGATCAAAACCGCGCACTCACGCTTCCCCGTGGTCGATCAGGGGAAGGATAATGTCATCGGCATTTTGCTCGCCAAAGATTTGTTGCGCTATTACGCCGGTGAAGAATTCAACGTGCGCGAGATGTTGCGCCCGGCGGTGTTCATCCCTGAATCAAAACGCCTGAATGTATTGCTCAAAGAGTTCCGCGCCAATCGCAACCATATTGCCATCGTGGTCGATGAATACGGCGGCGTGGCGGGGCTGATCACGATTGAAGACGTGCTGGAACAAATCGTCGGCGAAATCGAAGACGAATACGATTTCGACGAAACCGAAGACAATATTATTCTCGATCGCACCGGCCGCTATCGCGTCAAGGCCATCACGCCGATTGAAGACTTCAACGAAAAACTCGGCACCCATTTCAGCGACGAAGATTTCGATACTGTCGGCGGATTGGTGACGAATAAATTTGGCCGCCTGCCCAAGCGCAGTGAGCAAATCGGCTTTGAAGGCGTGAGTTTTCAAGTGCTGCGCGCCGACAGCCGGCGCTTGTATTCGTTGTTAGTCGAGAAACAAAAGAACGGCCAAGAGCCAGCGACGACCGAAAAATAATTAAATTTAATCAAATACTTACATAATTTCTCTCAAACGGTAAAGAATTGCGCGCCGCTTCGATTTCACTCCCTCGCATTAGTCAACACCCGGCCTCATTGCTGCTCGCTTTTCTGTTTGGCGCCATCACGGTGGTCGCTTTTGCGCCGCTGAATTTTCATTTCGTTGCTATTTTTGCGCTGTCCGTTTTGTTTTGTTTGTGGCTACACGCCGCGTCGCGCAAGCACGCCGCCTGGTTGGGTTTTGCGTTTGGTTTAGGATTATTTCTTGCAGGCATCGGCTGGATTTATATCGCGTTGAATGTGTATGGCGGCATGCCGATGCCGGTCGCAGCATTATCGACGTTTTTATTTTGCGCATTTTATGCGCTGTTTTACGCGGCGGTCGGTTGGCTGCAAGCGCGCTGGCGTATTTCTGTCAGCTTACGTTTATTGCTCGTCATGCCCGCATTGATCGCGCTGGCAGATTGGTCGCGTATGTGGATGTTTACCGGCTTTCCGTGGTTAGTGCTCGGCTATACGCAAGTTCCTGCCAGCCCGCTGTCGGGCTTCGCGCCCGTGCTCGGTGTGTTTGGCGTGACGTGGTTACTCGCGCTGGCGGCGGGCGCGCTGGTGTTGATGCTGCATTATCGTCGCCAGCATCGCGCGGTATTCTTTTGTTTCAGCTTGCTGGTCGCGATTTTTTTTGTCGGCGGCGTGATGAAACTCATCGAATGGTCGCAAGCGCAAGGAGAGCCGATAAAAGTCAGCTTGTTACAAGGCAATGTGCCGCAGGAGTTGAAGTTTGATGCCGAGCGCTTGCGAACCACGCTGAAAACCTATCTCGATCTAACGCAAAAAAGTTCTGCGCGCCTGATCGTGATGCCAGAAACCGCCATTCCGTTGATGCAGGATCAAATTCCGCCGGACTACCTCAATCTGTTGGCCAATGCCGCGAAAAAAAATAACGGCGATGTTCTGGTCGGCTTATTCGGCAGCAAGCGCGACACCGGCAAGCTGGAATATTTCAGCACAGTGATGAGTGTCGGCGCCTCGCCCTCGCAGAGTTATAGCAAAGTACATTTATTACCGTTCGGCGAATTTATTCCGTTCAAGCCGCTGCTAGGCTGGGTGTATGAAAATTGGCTGCATATCCCGTTGGTTGATACCTCGCGCGGCGCGGCAGATCAAAAGCCGCTTGCCGTCGCCGGACAAAAAGCGGCGATCAATATTTGTTATGAAGACGTCTTCGGCGAAGAAATCATCCGCCAATTGCCTGAAGCGACCATCCTCGTCAACGCAACCAACGACGCATGGTACGGCACATCGTGGGCGTCGCAGCAACATAACCAGATGGCGCAAATGCGCGCCATCGAAACAGCGCGGCCGATGCTGCGCGCGACCAACACCGGCTTCACCTCGATTATCGATTTGCACGGCAATATCATTTCCAGCCTGTCGCAGTTCACTATCGGCAGTCTGGATGGCGAAGTGCAGGGTATGAGGGGCGCGACGCCGTATGTGCGCTTCGGCAATTACCCGATTATTATTTTGTGTTTTTCCTTGCTGCTGGTCGCTTTTTATCTGGGCAGACGCAAAGCCGCATGAGCTGGTGGTGCTATATTTTGCAATGCGCCGACGCCACGCTCTACACCGGCATCACCAACGATTTCGACAAACGCCTCGCTGCGCACAATGCCGGTACTGCATCAAAATACACGCGCGTGCGTCTGCCGGTGACGCCGGTTTATCGCGAGGCGAGCGAAAACCGTTCGACCGCATCGAAACGCGAAGCGCAAATCAAGCGCCTGACGCGACAACAAAAAATCGTGTTGATTAGCAGCGCTCCCCGCAGAAAAACCCGAAAGCCGACGCGAAATCCAGTAAAATAACGCTTCTGTCATTCTGCTATTTTTATTCGCCATGCTCACGTTTCAACAAATTATTCTCAAGCTGCAACATTACTGGTCGGAACAAGGCTGCGTGTTACTACAACCCTACGACATGGAAATGGGCGCCGCCACGTTTCACACCGGCACTTTTTTGCGCGCCCTCGGCCCGGAGCCGTGGAACGCAGCGTGGGCGCAGCCGTGTCGTCGCCCGAAAGACGGCCGCTACGGCGAAAACCCCAATCGCCTGCAACACTATTATCAATTTCAAGTCGTGTTGAAACCGTCGCCGCCGAATATTCAGGATTTGTATCTCGGCTCGCTGATCGCGCTCGGTATCGACCCGAAGCAAAACGACATTCGTTTCGTCGAAGACGATTGGGAATCGCCCACGCTCGGCGCATGGGGCCTCGGCTGGGAAGTGTGGCTGAATGGTATGGAAGTTACGCAGTTCACTTACTTTCAAGAGGTCGGCAGCTTGCCGTGCAAGCCAGTGTTAGGCGAGCTCACTTACGGCATCGAGCGCCTCGCCATGTATTTGCAAAGCAAAGAAAGCATTTTGGATCTGGTGTGGACCGAAGGCCCGCATGGCCCAGTAACTTACGGCGACGTGTATCACCAAAACGAAGTCGAGCAATCAAAATACAATTTCGATCACAGCAACGTCGAATTTTTATTTTCGCAATTCAATCAGTTTGAATCTGAAGCCAAACGTTTAATGGAAGCCAAGCTCGCCTTGCCCGCATTTGAAATGGTGATGAAATCCTCGCACACGTTCAATTTGCTCGATGCGCGCGGCGCGATTTCCGTCACCGAACGCGCGGCGTATATCGGGCGCGTGCGTGCCTTGGCGCGCTTGGTCGCGCAGTCGTATTACGATTCGCGTGAAGCCTTAGGCTTCCCCTTGCTAGAAAAAAATAAGGCGGCAGCATAATGACGCAAGATATTGTTTTAATTGAATTATTTACCGAAGAGTTGCCGCCTAAAGTATTGCAAAAACTGGGTGCAAGTTTCGCTAAAAATATTTTTGATCAACTCAGCAAACAACAATTTGTCGCGGCCGATGTGGGCTACAGCGAGTTCGCCACCCCGCGCAGATTAGGCGTCAGCATTCCGCATGTGCTTGGCGTGCAACCGGAGCAACACATCGAACGCAAAGGCCCGGCCGTAGCGAGCGCGTTCAAAGATGGAGCGCCGACACCGGCGCTCACAGGCTTCGCCAAATCCTGCGGCGTAGAAATTTCTGCCTTAGAAAAAATGAGCGACGGCAAACAAGACGTATTTGTTTTTCGCTCGACCAATCCCGGCGCGAGCCTCGATACTATTTTGGCCGGCGTCGTCGAAGCCGCGTTGAAACAATTGCCTGCGCCGAAACTCATGCGCTGGGGCGATGGCGAAGTGCAATTCATGCGCCCGGTGCACGGGCTCGTCATGTTGCACGGCAGTCGCGTCATACCCGGCGAAGTGTTGGGCCTGAACAGCGGTAACACGACTCATGGCCATCGCTTTCTCAGCAGCGGCGCGCTGACGATTGCGTCTGCCGATCAATACGAATCGCTGCTCGAAGCAAAAGGCAGCGTCATCGTCAGCTTCGCCAAACGCCGCGATAAAATTGCCGCGCAACTCAAGCCACACCTGGCGCAAGAGCCGGACAGCGTGTTGTTGGACGAAGTCACGGCCTTGGTAGAATCGCCCGCGGTGTATGTGGGAATCTTTGACCCGTCGTTTCTTGCCGTGCCGCAGGAATGTTTGATTCTGTCGATGAAGCAACACC
>JAYVJD010000039.1:0-2127 GCA_043769625.1 Pseudomonadota bacterium
ATTCCGGCGGAATCAGAAATCGCGACCAATATCACATCGGCTTCCTTATTCGCCGAATCAACCAAGGTCTGCAGGCTTTCCTGATTGCGCGTGAACAGACCAAATTCACTCGCCGGCGCAAGTTGGCGCGCGATCGCCGAGCCACGCTCGCTCAGCGATTGATTGATATCTTTAATCCGGCTGTTAGTGAAATAGCCGACCAGCAAAGCCAAAATGGTGACTGCTGGGACAAACGCCAGCAGAAGTAAACGCCATTTTATGCTCCAGTTTTTCATGAGTCGCCTCGCGCACTGCGTTTGAGTTTTTCGTGCACCACGATGTCTTCATCGACCTGAATTTCGAATGAACGGCTGACCTCACGGTTCACTGCCACGCTGAAATAGCGGGGGTATTGCGGTGCAGATAAGGTCCACTTGCCACCCGCACTGGCGCGCAACAACCATTCGCCGGCATGATTGCCAATTTGTTCTGGCGTCGAATAAACAGCCGCCAACGCACCCGCCTTGACCTGACCTGATGAAAAACCGAACACGGGATCATTACTTCTATAGGCGCTGAGCAAAATAGTCGGTAAGGTACTTTGGTTATACACCTGCGCATCGGGCAGTGCCAGCAATGCGTCGCTACGCGCCAATACGCGTTTCAACGCCGCTGGCAGATATTCAGGACTAAGGACGTTTTCCGTTTCCATTTGTAAGCCAAGGGTTTTGGCCGCTTGCTCTAAAGATTTTGAGATGGCCGGCCCATCCAGACCCAGCAGGACCCCTACGTGTGAGGCCTGTGGCATAACATAGTGAATTAATTCCAATTGGCGCGAGTACGGTTGATCAATATACAGCGCAGAAACATTCTGTGTTGCGGCGGGTATTTTGCCCTGAATTATTTTTTCGTAACTGGCCTTGGGAATTAGCGTGTGCAACACCGGTATGCGTAAATCATAACCGCTGACTAATTGTGCCGCTTGCACGCCAACGGTGACCACCAACTGGCTACCAGAAAAAGCATCGCCACCTTTGGCGGTGATCTCTTGCAGGTTCTGCACGGTAAATTTTGCCCGCTCCGGTGCAGTCAATTCAAAACGGATGCGCAGGCGTTCTGCCACTTGTAGATATGCATCGGTCGCTTCGCTCACGACTATCGTGACGCTATCGGGCGCGGACGCGGTTTGCGCTTGTGCATTCATCGCCAGCAGGGCGGGGAAAAATAACGCGAATATCATGGACGTCTCAACGCACCAACACGCTGTTGTGCGAAGCTGGCATGCGGTGCGTTCCACCCATGACTTCAGCCACCACCACTTGGCATCCATTAATTTATATAAAAAAATACCCATTTGTCTCATTAATATAAGCCATTGTTTATATTAAACTTTAAATCCATCACATCAATTACCATTCAGCGTTTAAAGAGAAGTAACCCGTCGTTTTAGCAATATTTCCGTTTCTAAAATCCTGGTAATCGCTGAGCAAGTTTTGCAAGACAAACGCTGTCTCTCCGCGTTTAATAAACGGCCCGATTGAACCAAACCGATACGCCACGCGCGTATCCAGGCGCCTTGCCAGCGGCGTTGGATTGCCCGCACCTAAGGGGTCCACCTTGCTGGCTTGGTAATAGCCAAAGCTGCCCTGCCATTGATCAGTGAATTTACGGCTGGCTAACAAGCCAAGCGTGTTGACCGGCATACTCACCAGCAGATCCAGATCTGCAGTCGTCACACGCGTGTTGGCGTAAGCGACATTGACTTCGGTGACTTGGTCGGGGCGATAACGCAGACTGGCTTCGTAGCCACGCAGCGTGGCCCGGCCGGTATTGCGCGCGGTAAAGGTTACGCCGCCCAACGCACCGGGGAATGGCACGCGTTCTGAGGTAATCAGATGCTTGAGATCGTCTTTGTAAATACGCAAATCAAGTTTGAGGCCTTGCCGACTGAAATTACCGATATAGCCAATCTCTTTCGAATTGATGTGCTGCGACTCCAGCCCGCCGGTTGCTTTCGCTTGCTGGACCAACACTGGCCCAAGGTTAAAGTGATAATCGCCTTTTTCTTCAAAAATAGTCGGCGTGCGCGCAGCCAAGGAATAACTAGCACGTATAGCATGCTCAGGTGCCAGGCGATAGTTCAGCGCC
>JAYVJD010000040.1:0-2122 GCA_043769625.1 Pseudomonadota bacterium
GCAAACACTGGATTATTTCTGCGGTAAGTGTAGTTTTTGCGCTTCGCTGTAGTTGCTGGTTTTGTTGTCAGGCGTGATCAAACGCACGCGGGCAAAATACTCGCTGCCCAGCGCTGGGCGCGGTACATATAAACGTTGCTCGCCGGTCTGATTGCTGGCAATTATCAGTTTGAATTCGGCGTCGCGCGCCAATTGGAATTCAAATTTATCTGCTGCAACCGGCGCGGTCCAATTAAACAACAGCATGTTCTCACCCACGCCGGTGGTGCCAAAGTTAGGCGAGGGCGGTGGCAGGGGCTTTACCAATAAGGCTTTGGGTTCGCTATAGCGACCTTCTTTGCCGTTAGCCAGTTTGCTGGCGACGCGCCAATAGTATTCGCCCGGTTTTAAATCACTTTTGGCCGCACTATTTTCGCTTGCCGTTGCCTCCGCCACCAGCGTGGAAAAGCTTTTGTCAGCCGCCAATTGAAAATGATAGGTCGATATTTTTTCGTTGCGCAGCGGTGGCGCGGCGTTCCATTTAAAGTCGGCGCGTTGATTTTCCAAAATACTTAGCGATTCGGTAGCGCTGGTTGGCGGCTCAGGCCGCGCATCGACCGCAAACTCGCGCACGCTGTCTTTTCCTTCCAGACCCGCAGGATCAATCGCGCGAACTTTGACGGCATATTTGCCATCGGGTAAATCGTCAAACTTAGCTTCAGCAGTATTAAAAACCGTATCGCTTACCAGCGTAGAAAAAGTTGTGTCAGCAGAAACCTGTGCGCGATAAGAAACGGCTTTCGGCACATCGGCCCAGGCGATTTGTATCGGCAGGCGTTGCATTTCTGCGGGGTTTTTGTCCAGATTAGGCTGCGGCAATAATTCAACCGGCGGAGCAGGCGGCTTGCCGGTTTCCGTTTTGGAGCCGAAGCCTGCGGGCAAATCGACTTTTTGCGCAGACGCTTCGGTCGCGACTTTTCCTTCAATCACTTCAGTGCGACCAAATGCAGGATCAGCCGCAACACGGAAATTGGTGCCGCGCACGCCGATTTGTGTTGCCGGCGTTTGGACTTCATAGCGTGCGCCGTTGATCAGCGGTTTGACAGCGGTTTCGATGCGGCCAGAGTCGAGCTTCAAGCGCGTATCTGCAATACCGGTGGTGGTGTAAGCGCGCAGCTCGGTCATGGTCATTTTGCTATTCGCCAGCATAAAGGCTTGCGACCCATCGGCGAATTGCAGCAGCACCGTGCTGGCATCCCCGGTACGCAAGGTGTCGCCTTGGTTGATGACGACGCTGCTATCAATTTGTTTCGCGCTGCCATCGGCGGCTACGCGTTCCACTTTACCTTTAAGGCTGGCGATTTTGGCGCTGGCGACGCCATTGCGCATCAAACGAAGCGGCATCGAGACCGAGATGCCGGGCGCCAATAGTTTTGCTGGATCGACAATATTGCCGCGAGTGCTGAGGGCGGAACCCATTTCAGCGTTGGTCACATTACGTAGCTTGAGAGCAGGCCAATCATCCGGGTTGGCCAAATAACGGCCGGCGATATTGGTGAGCGTGTCACCGGGGTAAGTTTGATAGACCCATTCCCCAGTGTCGGCGAGAGCCGTATTCGAGGCGCAAGCAATTAAGGCTAACGCCATGATTTTGTTAAATTTTTTCCCCATTCTGCAAGCCCTTTTTGGTCAGTTATTTTTTGAAATTAAATACATAGTCCACTTACCACAGCATAGCAATGACAGCCGGATGCGCCTATGCGATAACGCACAACAAGCAGAGAAGGGGGAGGGGGCTTTGTTAACTTTGCACTACTGGTGGAGCGCTTTTTTCCAGGCGATAGCCATAAAAATAGACCGAGGTTAAACGCCATAAACTGTCGGCATTGAATCCCAGCTTATTGCGGATGCGGCTGATGTGCGTGTCCACCGTGCGGGTATTGAGATCAGGGCTACGGCCCCAGATGCTTTCAAGGATATGGCCGCGCGATAGGAGCCGGCCGGTATTGCGGAAGAAAAACAGCGCCAACTCAAACTCTTTTTGCGTCAGCTCGATTTCTTTTCCATCGTGGAAAATCTTGCGTTCTTTGGTATCTATCTTATACGGCTCCATTTCCAGCACCGGTTTGGCGTTGAAATCCTG
>JAYVJD010000041.1:0-2116 GCA_043769625.1 Pseudomonadota bacterium
CAAAAACCAATCGATATCCGCCGCGCGCACGTCGTGTTTCGCGAGCATCGCGCCAACGGTGTCTTTGGTAATAAGCTTCGTTACATGCTCGTCGAGCAGGCGGGCGTCTTGCTTAATAGCAAAATAATGTTCCTGGATTAAATCGGCAGGATTGGGTGCATCGCGCCATCCACGCAATGTGCCGTCTTCATTTTTGACGCCGCCGCTATACATGCATACCGGTAATTCGTTGGCGAGCGATACGCCTTCGATCCAATCGATGCGCAGTGACATTCGCTCGGCATGGGGCTGCGTCGCCAACAGCGCCGCCCCGGCGCCGTCGGATAGCATCCAGCGTAAGAAATCTTTCTCGAAAGCCAAGCCGAGTTGATCGTTGGCCGCGGCGATGATTGGTGCCGATTCGAAGGAGAAATTGCGCGCAACCATGAAGCTGGACGCTAACTCAGAGCCAGTCGCGATGGCGCGGCGCGCCTCACCGGATTTCAGCATGAGATAGGCGTATTTAAGCGCCGCGGTACCGGCGCAGCAGACGCCAGCCATCGAGACGGCTTCCAGCCGCGCCTCGCCAAGCTCGGCGTGAACCATTGCGGCGTGCCCCGGCTTGAGTTGGTCGGGCGAGGCGGTTCCGCAGACGAGAATATCCACGTCGGCCACAGCCCAAGCGGCACGCGCCAGCCCTTGGCGCACCGCCAGGGCGCAAATTTGAGCGTTGTTATGAGTAGATTTTCCCGTCACCGGATCAATCGCATAGTGGCGCGAACGAATACCATTATTGCGCAGCGTAATGCGCCGCGCGCGCGAAGGCCGGTCGCCGACCATGCCTAGCACTTGCTCCATCGCATCATTTTCGACAGCGGCGTTCGGCAAAAAACTTCCCATCTCGACGATGTAAACCTTATTCATAGTACCGACTTGGTCGCCGCGGGGTCGTACAACGCTAGCCGTTCGCCACCTGAGCCCGACGGCGCTTCGAGTGCGCGCGCTTGCAATGCGACACGCGGGCTGAAACGCGCGGCGATCGCGGCGAGCGTGGCGGTGATCGGTAGTATCGTCAGAATCATCGCGATCAGAAATACCGCGTAGACAATGAGAACGGGTTTACGTCGCGCATCGCCGGGCCCACCGGCCGCGCGCAGCAAGCGGCCCCAAATGCGAAAACTGCGATGACCGATGCGCTCCGCGAGCATGGTCAAGGCGTTAACCTTCACCGCTTCGAGGCCGCCGAGAAATGGACCGGGCTCATCACGCAACACTTCCGGCAGCGCCGCGACCAGCGCACGGCCGAAACGCGCCGCACGTGCAATTTCGCGCTCGCTGATTCCCGCGCGTGGCAACAAATTAAGGAGCGGGCCCTGGTTGCCGGTTAATAACCACCACGGCGTCGTGATAAATGTCGACCACATTGGCCCGGTGTCCGTAAGCACGACGTTGTCCACCAACGTCGCACCAAGCGCTTTTAGTTCTTCGGCAAAAGTTCGATGAGCGGTGATCCACATGTTGCGACACGCGACGACGCTGATTACACGCTTGCCTTTAAGCGCTCGCGCCTGGGGCGAGTGCAAAAATCCAGTGATCGGCAGCGAAGGTGCGAGAAACCAAACTTGATAGGCGAGAATGACCAAGTCGTATTTGCCTTCGGGATCAAAATCTCCGGCATTGACGGCGGGTGGATCAAGATAAACCGATTCAGGAAACGCATCCAGGAACGATAAAAATTTCCACGGAAAGGGATAGGCAGGTTGCGGGACGACCTCATGCCAAATCACTTCCACGTCTTGACGCAAGCGCAAAGGGGCAACCAATGACTCGACCACTCTGCGAAGCTGACCAGTCTGAGTGTAATAGATGACAAGGATACGAACCATTTAATGCGTCTGATTTCTTCGAATTGTTCGCAGCGTGTGCCGACGGGCGGGCAGTTATAGTTGTCGGCCAACAATGTTGTGCAAACTTTTTTCAGCACGTCGCTGCATCTTATAGATGCGAACTATATTACATCAACGGGATTCGGGAAAGCGCCGGTTCTGTTTTACGCGTGACGCACAAAGACAATGCTTCATCTACGGGCACGATATATGATTGCGGAGAATAGCGGGTGAGGCGCATGGATAAGGGG
>JAYVJD010000042.1:0-2114 GCA_043769625.1 Pseudomonadota bacterium
GCATAGGCACGTTGGCTGTTAGGCGGAATTTTTGACAGTAGATTGGTGAAGCGAACATCCAGACAATCGCCTTCGTTCACGCGCAACACCAGCGGGCGCGGGCGCTTATCGCTACGCAGGCGGACCTTGCCCGCGAGAGACGGCAAAACGTCATCAGCAATCTCGCTGAGGTTTTTATCATTCAAGGCAAAATTAGGATCATTGCTATCGGCGATCGAGGCCACCACATCGCGGCGCAAAGCGTACAACATGCCAGCCGGATTAAAGGAACCGAAGCGGTTGTAGTAATACACTTGCTCCAGCGCGACGACCTGCGCGGTGACCGTGTTCTGACATACCGACGCGGGGTCCGGCGCGACGCTGGGTCGGCCTGGGGTCGCACAAGCCGACATCAACAGTAGGCTGGGTAGCGACAAAAATTTCAGACAAAACATTAGCGGTTTGTTATTTGACTTAACACTTTTGTAAAACATGAACGCTCCCTACATCTTGTGCTGATTTTTATATTCAAGATGCCGTGCCCCATTAAACGATAAAGCCCCCTGTCCCTATTCCTTTGTAGCGATTTTTGGCATTTGCCAAACCGGCCCAAATGAATTGGGTTAGTTAAGTAATAGCACCGATTGACGTAATAGCAACCTGCAATTTTGTGATTTATTTACATAACTCCTGAAAACGCTATTTTTTAAGTGCCGTTCTGCGAACTTACTACCTATATGAGTGCAGCGATTTAGTCATCAAAACAGCACGAGCAAAAGAACGACTAACGGGCGGCTCAACTAAGCAGTAAAATATAGGGATAGAGAAGGAATGAAGCATGGCAAACCCCATCAGCATTACCCCCATTAAAGAACGAACGATTGTCCGTGCAGCCTGCCCGCACGATTGCCCTGATACCTGCGCCATGTTGGTGACGGTGGAAAACGGCGTGGCGATTGAAGTCAAAGGCGCGCCGGACCATCCGACGACGCAAGGCACGCTGTGCACCAAAGTCGCGCGTTATCTTGACCGAACCTATTCCGACCAGCGCTTGCAATATCCGCAAAAACGCGTCGGCAAAAAAGGCGAAGGCAAGTTTGCGCGCATCTCGTGGGACGAAGCGCTCGAAACCATTGCGAAAAATTTCAAAACCATCGCGCAAGACGATCCGCAATCGATCGTGCCGTATAGCTACGCGGGAACCATGGGCTTGGTGCAAGGCGAGTCGATGGATAGGCGGTTTTTTCATAAGCTCGGCGCATCGCTACTGGATCGGACGATTTGCGCGACGGCAGGCGCCACCGGATACAAAGCCACCATCGGTGCATCCATCGGCACCGACGTCGAGCAATTTGAAAACGCCAAGCTAATCATCATTTGGGGCTCGAATCCCATCGTCTCCAATTTGCATTTGTGGTCGCGTGTGCAGGAAGCCAAACGACGCGGCGCGAAGCTCATTGCCATCGACCCCTATCGTTCGCTCACTGCAGAAAAATGTCACGAACATCTGGCGATTATTCCCGGCAGTGATGCGGCGCTGGCTTTAGGCATGATGCATGTCATCATTGCCGATGAACTGCAAGATATTGATTATATTAAACAATTTACTTTAGGTTACGAGCAGCTAAAACTACGCGTGAAAGAATATTCGCCTGCCGTTGTCGCGACCCTCACCGGCATCAGCGCAGAAAAAATTATTCAACTCGCGCGTGATTATGCGGAGATAAAGCCCTCGGTGATTCGTCTCAATTACGGCATGCAACGCCACGCGGGCGGCGGGATGGCAGTGCGTACAGTGGCGTGTTTGCCCGCGCTGATCGGTGCGTGGCGCGATGCGGCCGGCGGCATTTTGCTGTCCACTTCGGGCACCTACGGCGTCAACACCGATGCGCTACAACGCCCCGATTTGATATGGAATAATCCGCGCACGATTAATATGTCCGCCATCGGCGATGCCTTGTTACAGGCTGATCCACCCGTGCGTGCGCTGTATGTGTATAACTCTAATCCCGTCGCCGTCGCGCCAGATTCAAGTAAAGTCATCGCCGGGTTTGCGCGCGATGATTTATTTACTGTGGTGCACGATTCATTCCAGACCGACACGGCCGACTACGCCGATATTTTATTACCGGCTA
>JAYVJD010000043.1:0-5764 GCA_043769625.1 Pseudomonadota bacterium
GTCGCGCGCATCGGGCAGCGCGCGGCCGACGATCACGCTCATGGCGTAATCGAGGTAGGAGGTGCGCATCTCTTCTTCGATGCTGATCGGCAGGGTTTCTTTGGCGAATTGGTCCATTAGGGGCGTCTTTAGGGTAACTTATTGATTAAATTGAGAATTTATATACTTAACTTGTGAATTTTATCACATTCTTGCCGTCTCTGGCGATTCAATCCAAGCCGGGCAAATCAGTTGCAGATATGCAACAACGCCAAGGCGGCATGTTGCCTCAAGGGTTGTGCGATAGGGAACGGGTTGTGTATCATCGGGTTTGTGTGATGTAACGCCCGGAATTCAAATAATGTTTAACAACGATTCTTTTTGTGGGAGTACTTAAGTATGAAAATTTCATTGATTGGTAAGTTAGCTGTTAGCGTTGCTGCGGTTTTTGCCCTCGGCAACAATCCAGTGCTCGCTCACACTGCTGGCGCTGAAGGCACCGCTCAAGCGGGTCATTTACAAGATGCAAGCGGCCATCCGGTCAAGACGGGCGCTGCGGGTGATTGCGTTCACGCCGGCGTAGGCGCGAATGGCGGTTACGGCACAGATTGCGCTGTCACCCCAGCCCCTCCTCCTGCCCCAACACCGGCGCCAACGCCAGCACCGACACCGGCTCCAACACCAGCCCCTGCACCGACACCGGCTCCAGCGCCAGCACCGGCACCGGCTCCAGTACCCGTTCCTGCTCCAGCACCACGCTTAACTGAGAAGATTTCGTTGTCAGCCGATCAGTTCTTCGACTTCAACAAATCCACCCTCAAGCCGGCTGGCAAAGTCGAGCTGGATGACCTGGTATCGAAGATGCAACGTGTTTCCGTTGACGGCATTGCCCTCACCGGCCACACAGACAGCATCGGCGGACCTGCGTACAACCAGAAACTTTCCGAGCAGCGTGCTGCTGCGGTCAAAGCCTACTTGGTGAGCAAGGGTATCGATGCCAACAAGATCACGACATCGGGCAAAGGCGAAACACAACCTGAGGCGAGCAACAAGACCGCCGACGGCCGCCAGAAGAACCGTCGCGTGGATATTGAGTTGAGCGGTATCAAACAATAATTAAGTAGCATTTGGTGTAACTTAAAGCCCCCGCCGCGTGCGGGGGTTTTTTATTGCCCGCTTTCGTGTAAATTGTCGCCATGACAACGCAAATAAATAAAATTGTTCACGCCCAGTGGGTCGTTCCGGTTGAACCGGCGAATGTTTGCCTGGAAAATCATTGCGTCGCGGTGAATGCTGACGGCCGCATCGCCGCCGTAATGCTGAGTGCCGAAGCCCGTCTCAACTACCCCGAAGCGCAACACCAAGACTTACCCGGCCACGTGTTGATGCCCGGCCTGATCAATCTGCACAGCCACGCTGCGATGACGGTCATGCGCGGCCTCGCCGACGATATGCCACTGATGCAATGGCTCAACGACCGCATCTGGCCAGCCGAACAAAAATACGCCGATGCGGAAATGGTCTATGACGGCACCCTGCTGGCGTGCGCAGAAATGTTACTTGGCGGCGTGACCAGTTTTAACGATATGTATTTTTTTCCCGATGCTTCAGTGCGCGCCGCGTTGGCGTCAGGCATGCGCCTGACAGCGGGCATCGTTACGATTGAATTTGCCAACAGCTATTCATCCGATGCCGCCGACGGCTTACATAAAGGCCTCGCCACCCGCGATACTTATAACGGCGAAGCGCGGATCAACTTCACCCTCGCACCGCATGCTCCCTATACCGTGAGCGACGCGACGTTCATGCGCATCGTCACCTTGGCGGAACAACTGGACTTGCCGATTCATATCCATATTCACGAGACGCTGGATGAAATAAAGCAAAGTCTCGCGCAATATCAGATGCGCCCGCTCGCGCGCTTGCAAAATCTCGGCCTGCTCGGCCCCAATTTGATCGCCGTTCACTCAGTCCATCTCGAACAAAACGAAATCGACGTGCTGGCAAAACTCGGCTGCAATATCGCGCACTGCCCTGCTTCCAATTTAAAATTGGCCAGCGGCATCGCGCCAGTGGCGCAGATGCTCGACGCAGGTCTCAACGTCGGCATCGGTACTGACGGCGCAGCGAGCAATAACAAGCTCGATATGTTTAGCGAGATGCGTCTCGCAGCACTACTTGCGAAGGGCGCCAGCGGTCGCGCTGATGTCTTGCCCGCGCATCAAGCCTTACAAATGGCCACGCTCAATGCAGCCAGAGCCATTTGCCAGCAAAATGAAATCGGCTCGCTCGTCGCGGGCAAAGCCGCCGACATGATCGCGGTGAATTTATCCGCACTGCAAACCGCGCCTTGCTTCGATGTGATTTCGCATCTGGTTTACGCCGCTTCGCGCGAACAAGTCACGCATGTGTGGGTCAACGGCGAACTTCGCGTCGAGAATGGCAGACTAAGCAAACTCGACTCCACAGAATTATTGGCTAAAGCACGTTACTGGCAGAAAAAAATTCAGGTAAAACTATGAACATCGATCAAGCAGAATTAGATAAATTCAGTCGCCTCGCCAGCAAATGGTGGGACCCCAATAGCGAGTTCAAACCGCTGCACGAGATAAATCCATTACGCCTTGATTATATTCAGAAAATTTGTAATGGCTTGAGCGGAAAAAGTATCGTCGATATCGGCTGCGGCGGCGGTATTTTGAGCGAAAGCATGGCGGCGCGCGGCGCGCATGTCACCGGCATTGATCTCGCCGACAAGCCGCTCAAAGTCGCCAAACTACATTTGCTCGAAAGCGGCCAGCAAGTCGATTACCAACTGATTTCGGCGGAAGATTTGGCGCAACAAAAACCGCATCAGTTCGACGTCGTGACCTGTATGGAAATGCTCGAACACGTGCCCGACCCGGCCAGCACCATCAAAGCCTGCGCAACATTAGTCAAACCCGGCGGACAGGTTTTTTTCTCCACCATCAATCGTAATCCGAAAGCGTATTTATTTGCAGTGATTGGCGCGGAATATATTTTGAACATGCTGCCCAAGGGCACGCACGATTACGCTAAATTCATCAAACCATCTGAACTGGCATCGATGGCGCGCAGGGCTGAATTAAATGTCGAACAACTCATCGGCATGAGCTACAACCCGTTGAGCAAAATCTATTCGCTCGGCCAAGACACTAGCGTCAACTACCTCGTCAGCACGCGCGCCGCATGATCAGCGCGGTGTTGTTCGACCTCGACGGCACCCTCGCCGACACGGCACCCGACCTCGGTTTTGCGCTGGATAGTTTGTTGATACGCTATGGCCGCAATCCTGTTCCGCTGCAAAAAATTCGCCCGATGGCCTCGCACGGCGCGCGCGGCTTGCTCGAACTCGGCTTCGGCATCAAACCGAATGATCCCTATTTCGACGAAATGCGCACCGAGTTTCTTGATTTATATTTACACAACATTTGTCGCGAAACCAAAATGTTCGACGGCATGGAAGATTTGCTCCAGCAACTCGAAAACAAAAAAATAAAATGGGGCATCGTCACCAACAAACCCAAACGCTTCACCGATCCGCTGATGGTTTTGCTCAAGCTCGACAAGCGCGCCGCCTGCGTAGTGAGCGGCGACAGCTACGCCCGGCCCAAACCCTATCCTGATTCCATCCTTGGAGCCGCTGAAGAAATTTCAATAGAATCAAAGAAGATTATTTATGTCGGCGATGACGAGCGCGACATGCAAGCCGCGCGCGCCGCAGGGACGCAAGCCGTCATTGCCAATTGGGGCTACATGGGCAACGGCAACGCGCCGGAACTATGGCCGTCGGATGCCAGCATCGACCACCCCAAAGATTTGCTTGAATACCTCGCCGCCCAATCTGCTAAAATATAAACATGACAGGGTATTGAATTTCCCAAACCTGACAGCATGTAATCGAACATGGGGGCGACCTGGCTTCGACGTGGGTTGCAAAGCAGAACCGTGCATACCGAGGACCAGCTACCTCGTAAATACAACTGGAAAATATATAGTCGCAAACGACGAAAACTACTCCTTAGCCGCTTAATACCGGCTGAGCTCTGCACCGGTTGGTCTCTAGGCCGGCTTAGACCGCAAGGTTGAAGAGCAGAGTCATTCATAGAGACTCGCGTCGGCCCGGGTTGCTTGAGCCGATGCTAAACTTAAGGCAACTCGCCTGAATCCAGCCTGTTCGATTGGCGTGATAAGGGTTAAAACCAAATAATCGGACTAAGTATGTAGAACTGCCTGTAGAGGGCTTGCGGACGGGGGTTCGATTCCCCCCGCCTCCACCAATTACCAAAATCCCAACCCTTATCGGTTGGGATTTTTTTTGGCCGGAGCGCCAGTGTTGGCGCGGTTCCGGGCTTTGGCCTGTTGAGCGCCACCCATCAAACACCCATGCCACAGACCTTGTTTCCGTTGTTTTTCCCTTGAATCGCCACCATTTTAATAGACACTTCTGAGTCGTACACTTATGACTTACAGGAGGTACTGAAATGAGCAGCAAGCGTTACCCAGAAGAATTCAAGATTGAAGCAGCGAAGCAAGTGACGGAACGTGGTTATAGCGTCCCGGAGGTGGCCAAGCGATTAGATATCACCAAAGATAGTCTTTACGCATGGATCAGGAAGTACAGCCTGCCGGAAGCAGAGCGCCGAGATGCCAAGAATCAAGCAGCAGAACTACGGCAATTAAAGGCCGAGCTCAAGCGCGTCACAGAGGAGCGTGATATCTTAAAAAAGGCCGCGGTATATTTCGCCAAAGAGTCTCAGTGAAATATGCCTTTATCCAGACTCATGCACAGAAATATTCTGTTAGAAGGCTGTGCAACATGATGGATGTCCATCCCAGCGGATACTATGCATGGCGTGCTCAGCCCATTTCGGCGAAGCATATGGAAGATCAGCGGCTATTGGGTTTGATAAAGCAATTCTGGCTGGAAAGCGGCAGTGTCTATGGCTACCGTAAGGTGCATGATGATTTGAGAGCGATGGGTGAAACATGCGGCAAAAACCGGGTGTTCCGATTAATGCAACTAGAAGGCTTGCGTTCACAGACAGGTTACAAGCGTCGCCCCGGTAAAAGCGGTGGCAAACCTTCGGTAGTATCTCCTAATCGCCTGCAACAACAATTCGATGTGTCTGTGCCAAATCAGGCGTGGGTAACTGATATCACCTATATCCGCACCTATGAGGGCTGGCTGTACCTTGCGGTTGTGCTGGACTTGTTCTCACGCCAGGTTATTGGCTGGTCCATGCAATCGCGCATGACCAATGATCTGGCCATCAGCGCCTTATTGATGGCAGTCTGGCGGCGCAAGCCAGAGCAGGAAGTGATTGTGCATTCAGATCAAGGCATTCAGATCAAGGCAGTCAGTTCAGTAGTTATGACTGGCAGGATTTCCTGAAAGCGCATCAATTGGTAGGCAGTATGAGTCGGCGTGGTAATTGCCACGATAATGCAGTAGCAGAAAGTTTCTTTCAGCTCCTCAAGCGGGAGCGAATCAAGCGCCGAATCTACAACTCAAGGGAAGATGCTCGACGGGACATCTTCGATTACATTGAAATGTTTTACAATCCAAAACGTCGGCATGGTTACAATAATAAGCTGTCACCGGTTGAATTTGAACGGCAGTATTTTGAAGGGCTCAAGAGTGTCTAGAATACTAGGGGCGATTCAGGATTAAACACGACTAGCATGTCAACATCCAAAGAGCGTCGTCCGCAGGATTGGACAGCCGAAGAGCAGTTGGTTGCCCTGCATCAAACGCACGACC
>JAYVJD010000044.1:0-2103 GCA_043769625.1 Pseudomonadota bacterium
TTAGCGTTCCCGATTAATCCGCCGTCGCTGGGGCAGAACTTCCGCAATCCGTCGGTGCAGTTTGTCATCATGGGCAACTCCTATGAGCAATTGAATACCAACGTGGATAAATTTTTGGCCGAGGCGCGCAAGTATCCCGGCTTGCAAAACGTCGATTCCGATTTGAAATTGAACAAGCCGCAACTGGCCGTCGATGTGGATCGGGAAAAAATCGCCAGTGTTGGCGCGGAAGTGGATGTGATTGGCCGCACCTTGGAAACCATGCTCGGCGGCCGCAACGTCACGCGCTTCAAGCGCGAAGGCAAACAATATGATGTGATCGTGCAAGTCGAAGATAAAAATCGCACCAAGCCGACCGACCTTACGTCGATGTATGTGCGCAGTAAAGACGGACGCTTAGTGCAATTATCCAACCTGGTGCAATTACGCGAAACCGTGGCGCCGAAAGAGTTGAATCACTTCAATCGTCAACGCGCGGCGATTATTTCCGCCAACGTTGCGCCGGGCTCTACGCTAGGTGAAGTACTCGACTTCATGGAAAAAACCGCCAAAGAAACCATGGGTGATAGTGTGCAGACGTCGCTCGACGGCGTGTCGCGCGAATTCAAGGAGTCCGGTCAGACTTTGTATTTAACTTTCGCTTTGGCGCTGATATTTATTTACTTGGTCCTCGCCGCGCAGTTTGAAAGCTTTATATCTCCGTTCATCATCATGCTCACTGTGCCGCTGGCGATGACTGGCGCGTTGTTGGCGTTGAATCTCACGGGTGGCACGCTCAATACGTATAGTCAGATTGGTTTGATTATGTTGGTCGGTTTGATCACCAAGCACGGAATATTGATTGTCGAATTTGCTAATCAATTGCGCGAACAGGGCCAAGAAAAATTTGAAGCGGTGATCGAAGCTGCGACGCTGCGCTTGCGTCCGATATTGATGACCACGGCGGCGATGGTGCTCGGCGCCGTGCCGTTGGCGATTGCCACCGGCGCGGGCGCGGAAAGCCGGCGACCAATAGGTTGGGTGATTGTCGGGGGCTTAATGCTCGGCACGGTGTTCACTTTGTTTGTGATTCCGGCAGCTTATACCTTGCTCGCAGGGAAAGACCATAAGTTGGAAAATGAAGAAATAGCGTCGGTTTTGCAAGCGAGCGCCAAATAACTATTGGCGCTTGAAAATATTTTTTTCGTCACCATTTATTTACTACACCAGGTTTTACGACATCAATTTTAATTCAGGATTTCCGTCATGATTACCCTGCGCAAAAGCGCCGATCGCGGCCACGCCAACCACAACTGGCTTGATTCCTATCACACGTTTTCTTTCGCTGATTATTACGACCCGAAAGAAATGGGCTTCGGTTCGTTGCGCGTGATTAACGAAGACCGGGTCGAACCCGGCATGGGTTTTGGCACGCATGGTCATCGCGATATGGAAATCATCACTTATGTGCTTGAAGGCGCATTGCAACACAAAGACAGTATGAATAATGGCTCCGTTATAAAGCCGGGCGACGTGCAACGCATGAGCGCAGGTACGGGTGTCACGCATAGCGAATTCAATGCGTCGCAAACTGAGCCGGTGCATTTTCTGCAAATCTGGATTCAACCGAAATTCACCGGCATCTTGCCAGGCTACGAAGAAAAAATTTTTAGCGATGATGAAAAGCGCGGCAAGCTGCGTTTGATCGCGTCTTTCGACGCACGCGAAGGCTCAGCAAAAATCCATCAAGACGCTTCTATTTATGCATCAATTATTAAATTAAATCAAATACTTACCTACACTCTCGCAGAGAGCCACTCAGCCTACGTGCACGTCGCGCGCGGTAGCGTCGAAGTGAACGGACAAGTATTGCAACAAGGCGATGGCGCGAAAATTCACAATGAACATAAGCTGACATTCAGCACCAACGACGCGGCGGAATTTTTGTTGTTCGATATGGCCTAATATATTTCTGACACTATTTTTACGTTGAATAAAAAAACCGCAGGCACTCTGCGGTTTTTTTCTAGCGCGTTTACAATGTCGAATCAAATAAAGGAAACGCGATGAATTATTTTTATATGGCGCTAACACTATTGGCTGGCGTGGCGCTGCCGTTTCAGG
>JAYVJD010000045.1:0-5758 GCA_043769625.1 Pseudomonadota bacterium
TGGGTCGCAGCGGTCGATGTAGCCATGTTGATCCTCAATCGTGTTGTGAGGATGCTATTAAAACATATTAATCAAATCTTGTGACGACACTACCTAGTAGGCTCAGGCTACTTTTCTTCTGTACTTTTGTTTTGTTCTGTTGCGCCAATACTCACGCCGCGCTTGCTCAACGCGTCGCGCAAAATAAATTCAATCTGACCATTCACACTACGTAATTCGCTGGCGGCGAGTTTCTCCAGCGCCACCCATAGCTGTGGGTCGATGCGCAGGAGAAAAGATTTTTTTTCGGCGGCCAAAAGCGTTACTTCTCGTTTTAATTGTAGAGTGTGCCGGTG
The DNA here is from genome assembly GCA_043769625.1 of Pseudomonadota bacterium. Taxonomy (GTDB): domain Bacteria; phylum Pseudomonadota; class Gammaproteobacteria; order Burkholderiales; family JBEEJL01; genus JBEEJL01. Next base: position 336 of record JAYVJD010000045.1, read on the forward strand.
TTGACGATCGGCTGCACGTTGGATTCCGCGCATAACACCACGAGTAAATTACTCACCATCGCGGCCTTGCGTTCGTTATCCAGCGTGACCAGATTTTTTTCTGACAATCCTTTCAGTGCCATCTCCACCATCGACACCGCACCTATGACGATTTTGCTGCGCGCAGAAATCACCGCTTCGGCTTGTTGACGACGCAACATGGCGTTGGCGATTTCCGGCGCATAGGCGAGGTGGGTGAGGCGCGCTTCTTCCACACGCACGCCGGCTTTCGCCAGGCGTTCTTGCAGCTCATCCATCAAGGCGGCGACGACATCTTTGGTGCTGCCGCGCAGGGTGATCACATCGGTGGTGTCGCCGTATTCGTTGCTTTCGTTGTTGTCGTAATTGTAGTTGGAAGCGACATGGCGGATCGCCGCTTCGGACTGCACATGCACATAGGCTTCGTAATCGTCGATTTCGAATATGGCTTGCGCCGTGTCTTCTACGCGCCACACAATCGCTGAGCCGATCTCGATGGGGTTGCCGCTTTTGTCGTTGACTTTAATTTTGTCTGAGTTCAGGTTGCGTGAACGTAGCGATATTTTTTTGCGCGTATAAAACGGAAAGCACCAACGCAAGCCGCTGACGCGATCGGTGCCGCGATAGTCGCCGAATAATGTGACGATGGCGCCTTCGTTTGGCTGCAGCATATAAAGGCCGAAAAATAGAAACACGCCCGTGGCAAATAGTGCGGCAGTGAACAGGCCAGTAAGTAATGAGTTGATGTGGATGCCCAAAACGATTAAAGCGGTGAATGCCAGCAGCGCCAACGCAGCGCAAAAGATGGCGTAACCATTCATGCTGTTAAATTTAATTTCCGTCCAACGCTTTTTGTGACTTTCCATGGAAAACCTCCTTGGCCAAGTGAGCCGACGCTATCGGCAAATATCCTAACGCAGTATCGTTATGATATCACTTTAATATTATTTGGCAAGCCAAGGTGGAATTATGTAACTAATTGATTTAATTGATATTTTTATCAGTATGGAAAATATTCTATACAAGAAGTCAGGTAAATGGCCTAATTTTGTCAGGCCAATCCCTGTAAATCCCACCGCGGCTTGACGCTAAAACTGCCGTCCGATTTTATTCCTTCGATCCCGGTCTTCTGCATACGCAGTGCGCCGGCAAACGCGATCATCGCGCCGTTGTCGGTGCAAAATTCCAGCGGCGGATAAAAAACTTCGCGACCGATTTGTTGCGCGCGTGCGGTGAGCGATTCGCGCAATTGCTTATTTGCGCCGACACCACCGGCGACGACTAATTGTTGGTGGCCGGTTTGTTCCAGCGCTTTGAGCGATTTGGCCACCAGCACTTCGACGATGGCTTCTTGAAACGCTAAACAAATATCCGCGCGGGTTTGTTGGTCGATATGGCCATCGGCGTTTTTGTTTTGATTGACCAAATTGAGCACGGCGGTTTTTAGTCCGCTGAAACTGAAATTGAGATCGCCGCTATGCAGCATCGGGCGCGGCAATTTGAATCTGCCCGGCGTGCCTTGCAGCGCGAGCTTAGATAATGCGGGTCCACCGGGGTAGCCGAGGTCGAGCAATTTGGCGGTTTTATCGAAGGCTTCACCGGCCGCGTCATCAAGCGTGTCGCCCAACAAAGTGTAATCGCCGACGCCCGCGACCGCCATTAACTGCGAATGCCCGCCGGAAACCAGCAGGGCGATAAACGGAAAAGTCGGCGCCGGGTCGGCCAGCAAAGGCGACAGCAAATGGCCTTCGAGATGATGAATACCGATGGCGGGCACATTGAGAGCAAGCGCTAACCCGCTCGCCACGCCGGAGCCGACCAATAAGGCGCCGGATAATCCCGGACCTTGGGTAAAAGCTATCGCATTGATATCATTTAATTTTTTATTCGCCTGCGCGAGAACTTGGCGCGTCAGCGGGAGCACGCGACGGATATGATCACGCGACGCCAGCTCGGGCACGACGCCGCCATATTCGGCGTGCATGGCAACCTGCGAGTAAAGCGCGTGGGCGAGCAAGCCCTGTTCGCTGTGGTAAAGTGCGAGGCCAGTTTCGTCGCAGGAAGATTCGATGCCGAGTACGAGCATAATGAGGAGTGCAGGAAAAGGGTTGAAATGCGGCTTTTACATAATCGGCCAAGGCTGATATAATATGTAGTTTACCAGCTTCGCTTCACCCAAAACCTTTTACGGAGTCAGCATGCCGAGTGTACGTGTTAAAGAAAATGAACCATTTGACGTTGCCCTGCGCCGCTTCAAGCGCGCTGTAGAAAAAACCGGTCTGTTGACCGAATTGCGTGCGCGTGAGTTTTACGAAAAGCCCACCGCTGAGCGCAAGCGCAAAATGGCTGCTGCCGTAAAACGCCGTTACAAGCGTCTGCGCAGCCAGATGTTGCCGCCTAAGCTTTACTAAATACATCACTTCACGCCGCTGGCGTGAGGTTTTCGCCGAATTGAAATGCGTGTCTGCGCAACTCGATTCGGCGTTTGCGTTTTTAGCAGGGAAATACCATGAATCTACGCGACCAAATCACCGAAGACATGAAATCCGCGATGCGCGCCAAGGAAACGGACCGCCTGAATGCGATTCGTCTCTTGCTCGCCACCTTGAAACAAAAAGAAGTCGATGAGCGCGTAACCTTGAGTGACGCCGATGTGATTTCGATTATCGAAAAAATGTTGAAGCAACGCCGCGATTCGATTACCCAATTTGAAGCTGCCAAGCGCCAGGATCTGGCTGACAAAGAAAAATTTGAAGTCGGCATCCTCGAAGCTTATATGCCGCAGGCGCTGAGCGAAGCAGACGTCGCGAGCGCGATTGATGAAGCGATAAAATCGTCCGGCGCAGCAGGCATGAAAGACATGGCCAAAGTGATGGCGGCGTTAAAACCGATTCTGGCTGGACGCGCTGATATGGCCAAAGTGTCAGGTTTGATTAAAGCAAAATTAGTTTAATATAATCAACTGGTTATAATTTAAACGACTTCTCTTTCCCAACACGCCGGGTCAACGGTAAACTGACGGTTACCGACTATGATTCCCCAGGATTTTATTCAAACTCTGCTCGACCGCGTCGATATTGTCGATGTGGTCGAACGCTATGTGCCGCTGAAAAAAGCCGGCGCGAATCTGAAAGCCTGCTGCCCGTTTCATAACGAAAAATCGCCGTCGTTCAATGTCAGCCAAACCAAACAGTTTTATCACTGCTTCGGTTGCGGCGCACACGGCACAGCGATTTCGTTTTTGATGGAATACGCCGGCATGGGTTTTATCGAAGCCGTGAAAGATCTCGCCGACGGCGTCGGTATGCAAGTCCCCGCGCAGGAAATCCGCCGCGATGCGCCGCGTGGCGATGGCGCGCCGATGCAGGAAGATGCCGGCAATCTGCCCGCTTTATACGACACGCTGTATCGCGCGATGCAGTTTTATCGCGACGAATTAAAGGCCGCACCGCATGCGATTGCCTATCTCAAACAACGTGGATTGTCGGGTGAAATCGCGGCGCGATTCGGCATCGGCTATGCGCCGGCCGGTTGGCAAAATCTGGAAAAAGTGTTTGCCGATTATCCGAGCAAAAATTTAATCGACGCCGGTATGGTGATTAAAAACGAAGAAGGTCGGCACTATGATCGCTTCCGTGATCGCGTGATGTTTCCGATCGTGAATCCCAAAGGCAATATCATCGGTTTCGGCGGTCGCGTGCTCGACAAGGGCGAGCCGAAATATCTCAATTCGCCGGAGACGCCGGTATTCGACAAAGGCCGCGAGTTATACGGCTTATATCAAGCGCGCAGAGCGATACGTGAAAAAGGCCGTGTGATGGTGGTCGAAGGTTATATGGACGTCGTCGCGCTGGCGCAACACGGCGTCGAATACGCCGTCGCCACCCTCGGCACCGCAACCACGCCGACGCATATCCAGAAATTATTACGCGCGACGCAAAACGTGGTGTTTTGTTTCGACGGCGACAAAGCCGGGCGCACCGCCGCTTGGCGCGCGCTGGAAGTGGCGTTGCCGTATCTCACCGACGGCGCCAACATCAGCTTTTTGTTTTTGCCGCAGGAACACGATCCCGATAGTTATGTGCGCGAATTCGGTCGCGAGACGTTTGAGAAATTATTACTTGATGCGCCGTCGCTCTCGACTTATATGCTGCGCGAACTCACCAACCAGGTGGATTTGAAAAACGAAGAAGGACGCGCGCGTTTGCTGCAAAACGCCAAGCCCTTGATAAGCCAGATCACCGCCCCCACCTTAAGTTTACTGCTGCGCAATCGACTGACTGAATTAACCGGCGTGAGTCGGGTCGAAATAGATTCGCTGCTGCATTTAGCGCCAGTACGCACCGAACGACAAGCACCAGGCCCTACGCGCGCGCCGCGCAACGCGCCGTCGCTGGAGGGCAAGATGATTGCGATGGTGTTGCATCACCCGCCGTTCGCGGCGGAGTTTGGCAGCGAGTCGAGTTTGGGCGTCACGCCCGACGCGAAAGCGCTAATGGCTTTAGTAAGCCTGATTAAAGAAAAAAATCTGCAAAAATCCGGGCATGTGGAACAATATTTTCAAGATAGTCCCCACCAAAAAATTTTGCAGGACCGCGCGGCTGAAGGCATGGAGCAAGAAGAAAATTTCAGCGAAGCCGACTTGTTGGCCGAATTTAGGGGAGCCTTGGGCCAATTGCGCGAAAAAAATCGAAAAAGCGAAATCGACGAATTGCTAAAAAAATCCCAACGCGAGCCGTGGAGCGAGGCAGAAAAAGCCCGTTATCGCGAACTGGAAGCGGCTAAAAAAGTTGATTACAGTAACTAATTGATTATATTTAAGTATTTGTTTTTCGTTAGGCAAAAATAAAACGCTATACATGGCGTTGATTTAACAAATCCCCGTCTAAGTAGTCTAAAGTTCTGATATACTTAACGGCTTTTTTCAACGCCTTTATCGTCTGTTTTCACTGGAACCGTCATGGCTCACGAAAAACCCGCAGCACACGTACCCGACGTCGAAGCGCAACGTCTTAAACTCAAAAACCTGATTGTCATGGGCAAGGAGCGCGGCTTCCTGACCTACGCTGAAATCAATGATTCGCTGCCGGACGAAATGCTCGACGCCGAGCAAATCGAAGGCATTATCAGCATGATCGGCGACATGGGCATCATGGTCTATGACGTCGCGCCCGACGCTGAAACCCTGCTGATGACCGAGTCTGCGCCCGCCGCGACCGACGACGACGCCGTGGAAGAAGCCGAAGCCGCGCTGTCCACCGTCGATTCCGATTTCGGCCGCACCACCGATCCTGTGCGCATGTATATGCGCGAAATGGGCACGGTTGATTTGCTCACGCGCGAAGGCGAAATTGAAATCGCCAAGCGCATTGAAGACGGCTTGAAGCACATGATTTACGCCATCT
>JAYVJD010000046.1:0-2102 GCA_043769625.1 Pseudomonadota bacterium
TCCTTGCCGAGTTGCTGGCGATTGGTTCGGGGGAACCTTCAGGGTCGGGGCCTAGATAGTCTTTGGCGGAAAAGAATTCGACCACGGCCCCTTTATTTCGTGCTAATGCGGCAAATACGTGACCATATTGCAAGTGATTAGCTAATTGCACAAGGCTGACTCGCGGTGCCGGTTAGCGCGAATAATAAGGGGCCAGGGTCGAATTAAAGCCCTGGCTTGGCAAATTTGAAGGTAATCGTGTCTGACCCCATTCGTACCGACCCCATTCGTACCATTGACCCCATTCGTACCATTCTCGCCGCAAAAAAAACCCCACCGAAGCGGGGTTTGGGGTAAATGCAATTCTGACTACGCTTGCTTGCGACGGCTGAATCCAAGTCCGGCCAAGCCGAGGCCGAGCAGAGCCAGGGAGGCAGGCTCCGGTACTCTCGCGGTATTAAAACTATACGCTGCCGTTCCGTTAAAAACGGTTCCGGCTCCGGCAAAGGTTAGCGTAAGCACGTTATTTGCGAGTGCAAAATTCACGCCGCTATTCGGGAAGTTATCACCAGTTTCGCTGACACCCGTAATCAATCCGGGCGCGAACGCAAAAGTCATTGTCCATGGGCTCGCACCGCCCGCAGAAATATCCGTTACGATGAGGCCCAAATCAGAGAAGTTCGCGGTGTCGGTGTTTGCGCCATCATTAAAACAGAACTCAGAAGCCGACCCTGACACGGTGACAGTGGCGCTGCCCAGCCCCGAGTTTTGACATCCGGCCGGAACAAAACCATTGGAGGAATTAAAGTAATTTATTGGGTCTATACCAAAGTTCAAAGTCCCGGTAACCGATGATCCGATTAGCGCAGCGCTGGCAGGTAGCATGAATAGGCCCGCCCCAAGGGCTACAGCCAACGTGTGAAATCGAGTCTTGAGTTTCATGAGTTTCCCCTTTATTGAAGTTAAAGATTCTTGTAATCTGCTATAATCGGCGCGATAAAACAGTAAAGGTCTGCATTGTTGCGGCCTGACTCAGCATGGCTGTACCGCTGGCCGCCACGCCTAGGACCGCACTTACGGCCAAATGCCCGAAACTTTTGGTAAAATTGGTGATCACGTTAAATCCCTCCTTTAGATCGTATTTGGTTGCTGAAGTCTAAATCCGTCCAAATTTCACGGCTCGATTAAATATAAGCAATATCCGTACCTATTTATTTTACTTAATAAAAACAAATAGTTATGAAAAATCGTGGCCGATTCTTTGAAATAGTGTAAAAATTTCCGACACTGCCCGTCGGAGGCACTCGTGGAAAAAGTAAAAAAGTTATTTATTAACAGTGAATCGCCGTGCCATCACCGGAACGGATGCTGCAGGCCGACTCGACAATGACGCGCATCCCGTGGGCAAGCAGTCTTGTCAACACATACACCGCGGGATCGTCGCCGCGATCGAGTATGTTTTGCATCGTCAGCGGCGTGCCGCGTGCGCTGATCATGTCGAGCGTGCGGCGTATCGCGGTGAGCATGCCGAGTGCGAGCACATCCACCTTGAGTAAACCCAGCGCTTCGAGATCGTCTTTGTCCCACTGGATCACGCTGCGTTCCGGCATGGCGGCGTTTTCGATCGGCACCAGCCGCCCCAGCGGGCCTTGCGAAATAATAAAGCCGCCGACATGCTGCGATAAATGGCGCGGAAAACCGACGATTAAATTTATCAATAAAAACAATAACTTACTGATATCGGCTTCGGGGTCGCGGCCAGCGCCGCACGGTCGCGACCGTATTTGTTGTAGAAATACTGAATCACTTCTTCGCGCCGCTGTTGCTCGAAATCGACATCAATGTCGGGTGGCTCGTCGCGCTCGCGCGAGACAAAGCGCTCGAACAGCAAGCGTAGCCCGGATGAAATGCAATGAAATCCGGGGCACTGGACCTCCCTCGATTTCGCTGTGCGCGATCGAGGCTACGAAATCTACTCTCTACGCTGTTTTTAGCCGACGCAGGTTGAGCGTCGGGGTCAAGTCTCAATACTGTTCGTTTAACGATTTTTCTGTCACAATGCGATCTCCGAATCGACGGAGTGAAACATGGCGCGGACGAAAGCGGTATTGGGCGCAGGCGCA
>JAYVJD010000047.1:0-2100 GCA_043769625.1 Pseudomonadota bacterium
CACAACTCGCGCAACAACACACGCTGGTGTTGGTAAATATGTCAGCGCAAATGATAGAGAACCGCGTGTTGCTGCAACAATTCGGCCACGATTACATTATTCGTTTTCACAGCCGGCCGGAGTTTGTCGATACACTCAACGAAGGTGTGATGGCATTCAGCGAAAATGGTCGTCTGCTCGCGGTGAATCGCAGCGCGCTGTTTCAGCTCGGCTACGCCAACACGGCCGAAATACGCGGGCGCGACATCGGCGAAATATTCAACACCACCTTGAGCGCGCTGGTCGAACATAGTGCGAAAAAATCCTTTCATCCGATTCCATTATTCGAAGCGCGCCGAGGCGGACGTTTTTACGCCGTAGCCCAACAGCCGGAAGGCGCAGCGGGGAAATTTTATTCCGCGCCTATCACGCAGCCTGCCAGCAAAACAACAAGCAGTAAAGCCTCGCGTACCGCGCTGGATGAATTGGAATTCGGCGATCAAGCAATGGCCTACAACAACGCCTGCGCCAAACGCATTGCCAGCCGCGATGTCGCAGTGTTGCTGTGTGGCGAAACCGGCACTGGCAAAGAAATGTTCGCGCGTGCGCTGCATTTTTCCGGCCCGCGTGCCGACAAACCGTTTGTTGCCATCAACTGCGCATCGATTCCCGAGACGCTGATCGAAAGCGAATTGTTCGGCTACAAACAAGGCGCGTTCACCGGCGCCAATCGCGAAGGCCAGCGCGGCAAAATTCTGCAGGCGAATGGCGGCACTTTATTTCTCGACGAAATCGGCGACATGCCGTTTCAATTACAAGCGCGCTTGTTGCGCGTGTTAGCCGAGCGCGAAATTTTGCCGCTCGGCGGCGACGTGGCGCAAAAAATCGATATCCGTCTAGTCAGCGCAACGCATTGCGATTTGACAGAAAAAATTGCGGCGGGTGAATTCCGCGAAGACCTCTATTATCGTCTGCAAGGTTTAACGCTGACCATGCCCGCGCTGCGTGATCGGCAAGACAAACGCAAACTGATCGAACACATTTTAAAGCTCGAATGGGGCGGCCAGCCGTGTATAGCCATCGACAAAGACGCGCTCGACGCGCTGTGCGATTATCATTGGCCGGGTAATATTCGCCAATTGCGCAACGTGCTGCGCACCATGATTGCCCTCGGCGACGACACGCGTTTGACGTTGAATGATTTGCCGCAAGGATTTTTTGATCGCGGCTCGCAGCCAACGCCGAGAAGCCCAGGCAGCAGCCATCCGCAAACGATCGCGCTCGATCCGCTCGACCAAGCCGAGCGCGATGTGCTGATGCGCGAGTTGGATCTGCAGCGGTGGAACATCACTAACGTATCGCGCAAACTTAAAATGAGCCGCAATACTTTGTATCGTAAAATGCAAAAGTTGGGCATCAAAGATCCTAAACGATCATACACACACTGAATAAAAACTTAAATTAAATCAAATACTTAGCAAATATCGCTATGGTAAGAAAATCTCACTATGGCGACAGAAAATAAACCAAGATTGGCCTGGGCACTCACCGGCTCTGGCCATTTTTTACAAGAGAGCTTAGACCTCGCGCGACAGTTTCCCGACGTGGATCTGTTCCTCAGCAAAGCGGGCGCCGAAGTGCTCAATATGTACGGCCATAATGTCGAAGCCCTGCGCAAAGAATTCCGCATCCTGCGCGACAACACCGCCAGCGCCGCACCGGTCGGCTTATTTTACGAAGGCATTTACCATACGCTTGTCATCGCCCCTGCCACGTCCAACACGGTAGCCAAATGCGTCGTCGGTATTTCCGATACCTTAGTCACCAACATCTTCGCCCAAGCCGGAAAGCGCCACATCCCCAGCATCGTCTTCGCCTGCGACAACGAACCCGAAATGGAAACCGAATCGCCGAAAGAATGGGTCACGGTTTTTCCGCGCAAAATAGATTTGGAAAATACCGAGCGACTGAAAACGATGGAAATGGTGACAGTGGTGGACAACATTAATGATTTGCGTAAACAGATAGAACAACGCTATGCAGCCTTACGCGCGCAAAATAAATTATAAGAATGTAGGGTGCATTTTGTGACTACCAATACCACCCATCCCCACCCTAACC
>JAYVJD010000048.1:0-2097 GCA_043769625.1 Pseudomonadota bacterium
GCTGGATGATCCGAATTTGGTTTTGCTTAGAGTAAGTGTCGACAAGGCCGAGTATTGGGACGCGTCGAACACGCCGGTTCAGCGTATCGCTGCCTTCACTAAGGCGCTGACGACGGGTGATGTGAGCGATATCTCCGAAAACAAGAAACTTCGGCTGGTTCCGCCTTCAAGTTGAAACGGTCGTTCGTTACCGGCGAAACAAGGAATTTCCTCGACAAAACCTAGGCGGCCAAGCAAAAAATTAGTTGATCGGTGACTCGACGCAAGGGCGCTGCTTAAGCTGCATCAGCGCTGCCGATAGAGGCCACGTGCGTTTTTTGCCGTTTCAATGAATTTATAAGTTGTTCGAGTTTGTCGAGGTCGACCGGCTTGACTAAATGATGGTTGAAGCCCGCCTCCAGCGCGCGGCGCTGGTCTTCGGGTTGCCCATAGCCCGTTAGCGCGACCAGCACCGCGTGCTTTGTTTCGCGAAATGCACGCAAGTGCTCTGCAACCTGGTAGCCGCTTAGGCCAGGTAAACCCATATCAAGCAAAACGACGTCAGGTAAAAGCGATCTTGCACCGCTCACCGCCGCTTCGCCGTCATCTGCAAGTCGCAGGTCGTCGCCATTGGACTCCAACAAAAGCGACCGCGATTCCGCGGAATCAATATGATCGTCGACCAACAATATTCTAAGTTGACGATTCAACGATGCACCGTTAAGTTCAACTGCGTCGGGCTCAACCAACTCCGACGCGACATCGAGCGGCAAACCGATAGAAAATTCACTCCCCATCCCACGCCCTTCACTGCGCGCGCATATTGTTCCCCCCTGAAGCTCAAGCAATCGCCGCACGAGGGTGAGGCCTATCCCCAACCAGTCCTGGGCGCGGTCGGCGCTGTGCTCTGCTTGGGTAAATTGATCAAACACGTGAGGTAAAAGTTCAGCGGAAATACCGAATCCCGCAAGCAAATGTTCACTGTTTGCTTGTCTGGTTCAACGCTCAGTTCTATGCGACCGCGTCCTTGCGTGTATTTGGCGGCGTTGTTCAACACGTCGCCAAACACTTGCGCCCGCCTGACGGCATCGCCTTTCACATAGGCAGGACTCTCCGGAACATCGTCACTGAGGCTTTGAACCCGTGCATCGACTAGCGGGCGCGCTGGTTCCAGTGCGTGCAGCACAATCGGTCCGAGTTCAAGTATCTGCAATTTCAGCGCAACTTTACCGTGCGTGATGCGTGACACGTCGAGTAAATCGTCAACTAATCGTATCGGGTGTTCTATTTGTCGTTCGATAATCGCGCGCGCCTTATCCAGAGTCGGTTCAACAGGACCAAAACGCTCCATGATTTCGACCGCCGCTCGAATGGGCGCGAGCGGGTTTCGCAATTCGTGCCCAAGCATGGCGAAAAATTCGTCCTTGCGCCGGTTGGCCTGCTTCAACCTAAAAACCGCAGTTTAGATTTGAGTAAAAAATGGCTGAAACCCAGTACTGGCGCGGCTCTCGGCCGATTTCACCCACTTTCTTAAAATTCACCTAATTGGTGACCGGACGAAACCCGCGCGAATGACTATCCACGGGGCTTTCGAGCCGATTTCTTGTCGTCAACTGCGGTTTTTAGGTTCAATTCGACTTCCGCGAGTTTGCGCGGGGTAATGTCGGTAATTATCGCAACCATTGCGCACACGTGTTCGTTGAAGTCCCGCTCCGGCACGTATGCTATGTGCATATGGCGTTTTCCCGAACGCGCAATCCAAAAAAAACAAACTATCGCGCGCCGGTCTGCCGCGTAAAATTTACAGTTGCGTGTAATAACTACCGGCACGGCCGAGGTAAACCCGCCGTTGTTCGCAAGCGGTTTTGAAGATATCGACGCATGCGCGTTAGTTTTTTACTCTGGGCGGGATGGCACAAGTTTTGCTTCACATCCTTATGCCTAACATTCAAAAGACACGAATGAATGGATGACCGGCCCGACGATCACCGCATCAACGAGATTATTTCGGTGCTCGTCGCAAACGCGTAATTTAGCTCGCTAATTTAACTAGAAGGAGTAGAACCATGATCAACTTAATCGTATGGCTCGTCGTAGGGGGTGTGATCGGCTGGCTCG
>JAYVJD010000049.1:0-2090 GCA_043769625.1 Pseudomonadota bacterium
ACGACTTCGTCGTCCTTCACGGCTTCCATCTGCTGGGTCATCGTCATGGATCGGGATTTTTCTTCCTTCATCATCGCCGAAGGCTCAGTAACCGGGCGCTCCATTTTCACCGTCAGATGACGCAATACGGCGTCATTGAACTTGAACGCATCGTCGATTTCATCGAGCGTCTTTTGATCGCATTCGATGTTCATCAACACGTAATGGGCTTTGTGGATTTTTTGAATCGGGTACGTTAATTGGCGGCGGCCCCAATCTTCCAGGCGGTGAATATTGCCGCCGTTGTTGCTGACCATGCCTTTGTAACGCTCGACCATGGCGGGCACTTGCTCGCTTTGGTCAGGGTGAACGATGAAAACGATTTCATAATGTCGCATTAACTCTCCTTATGGGCTGGTTGAGGCTTCCCGCGATGCGAGCGCGATGAAGCAAGGAAAACGATAAGTATAACAGGACTTTATCGGTCGAATCAAACCGCGCTGACAAGGTAAACTATGCGCCACGGATCAAACCACCAACCTCGAACATGTTTAGCCTAGCACCCGAACTTCTGCAATTCCAGAGCAAGGTACGCGCCTTCGCGCAAACCCATATCGCGCCACGCGCGGCGGCGATCGACCACAGCGCCGAATATCCGCGCGATATATATCGTCTACTGGTGGCGCATGGCTACATGCGCACGATCGCAGCACCCGCGCAAACAGCCGAGCGATTCTTAGCGCGCGCGATTCTGATCGAAGAAATCGCCTACGCCAGCGCGGCAGTATCGATGATCCCGATGGTCAACGAGTTAGGCTGCACGCCTATTCAACTATTCGGCAGCGACGCGCAAAAAAAACATTGGCTCAGCGGCGTCGCAGAGGGAACGCTGTTCGCATCCTACGGCTTGACCGAACCGCAAGCCGGCTCCGATGTCGCCGCCCTCGCCTGCCAGGCGCGCGCCGATGGCGATTATTTCGTCCTTAACGGCGAAAAATCCTGGATCTGCAATGTACAACGTCCCGGTTTTTGCGTCGTCTTTGCGACTGTCGATCCGAACGATAAGCGCCGCGGCTTATCGGCGTTTATTGTCCCGACCGACATCGCCGGATTTGAAATCATCGGCGCCGAGCCGACGTTGGGGCTGCGTGGCTCGCCCACTTACAACTTTAAATTAAAAAATGTTCGCGTCGCGGGAGATCAAGTCCTCGGCCAGCCCGGTGATGGATTTCGCATTGCGATGATGACGCTGAACCACACCCGCCCCGCCGTTGCCGCGCAAGCCCTCGGCATCGCCCGCGCCGCCCGAGATGCGGCGCTCGCCTACGCGCGCGAACGCAAGAGCATGGGCCAGGCCTTGATCGATCATCAGGCCATTGGCTTCATGCTCGCCGACATGGAAATGAAAATTCGCGCCGCGCGGCATTTGGTTTATGAAGCGAATGTGCTACTTAGCGCAACGCTTGGCGGCGATGCGATTGTTACGGCGTCGGCCAAATGTTTCGCCTCCGACATCGCCATGCAGGTGAGTTCCGATGCGGTACAGATTTTGGGCGGCAACGGCTATAGCAAAAATTATTCCGTCGAGCGTTTTTTCCGCGATGCGAAAGTTACGCAAATTTACGAAGGGACGAATCAGATTCAGCGCATGGTCATTGCACGAAAACTGGCGTCGGATTCGAGCGCAGGCCAACGTGAACAGTTACAACCTATCAATAACCCATCCCAGCCATGAAACTCATCATCGCCACGCCCAGCCCTTACGCCCGCAAGGCACGCATCGGCTTGCTGGAAAAAAACATCCCATTCGAGACCATTATCGATAATCCATGGGTGCCCGACACAGGCATCACGAAAATCAATCCCCTCGGCAAAGTCCCCGCGCTGGTTCTGGATAACGGCCAGGTGGTGCATGATTCATCGGTGATTATTGAATACTTGGAAACCTTGCCGCAACTGCCGCGCTTGATCCCGCAAGAACCGCTGCTGCGCGTCGCCGTCAAACAAATCGAAGCCATCGCCGACGGTGTATGCGATGCCGTCGTGTTGATTGTGTTGGAACGCAATCGCAAAGCGGAACAGCAAAACGCCGCGTGGATGTTGCGGCAGCG
>JAYVJD010000050.1:0-5724 GCA_043769625.1 Pseudomonadota bacterium
TGGAACCGCAGCACCGGCGAGCCGATCTACAACGCCATCGTCTGGCAAGACCGGCGCGCCGAGCCGACTTGCGCCGAGCTGCGCGCGCAAGGCTTGGAAAAAACCGTGCGCGATAAAACCGGCCTGATTATCGACGCGTATTTTTCCGGCACCAAGCTCAAATGGATACTCGATCACGTCGCTGGCGCGCGTGAAAGTGCGCAACGGGGCGAGCTGGCCTTCGGCACCATCGACACTTGGCTCGCTTGGCAATTGAGCAAAGGCCAATTGCATGTCACCGATGTGAGTAATGCCTCGCGCACCATGCTGTTCAATATTCGCGACGGGAGTTGGGACGACACGCTGCTGAATGCACTGAACATTCCACGGGAAGTGTTGCCGCAAGTGCATCCGTCCAGCCATCACTTCGGCAACACTGAAGCGGAATTTCTCGGCGCGAGCATTCCGATTTGCGGCATCGCCGGCGATCAACAATCCGCGCTATTCGGCCAGACGTGTTTTCGCGCAGGATTGGCGAAAAATACTTACGGCACCGGCTGCTTTATGTTGATGCACACCGGTAACCAGTTTGTCACCTCGCAAAATGGTTTGATCACTACTGCCGCCGCCCAACCGACGAATAAAAAAGAATACGCACTCGAAGGCAGCGTGTTCATCGGCGGCGCCGTAGTGCAATGGCTGCGCGACGGCTTGAAAGCCATCAGCACATCGTCTGCGGTTGAATCGCTCGCAGAATCGGTGCCCGACAGCGGAGGCATCATATTCGTGCCCGCCTTCACTGGCCTCGGCGCACCGTATTGGCAGGCCAACGCCAAAGGCGCGATAGTCGGCCTCACGCGCGGCACCACCGTCGCCCACATCGCGCGCGCGGCGGTCGAATCCATCGCGTATCAAAGCGCAGCATTATTATTGGCGATGGTAAAAGACAGCGGCGCGGTGAATGAATTGCGCGTCGATGGCGGCGCATGTGTGAACAATATGCTGATGCAATTTCAAGCCGACTTGCTCGGCATTCCGGTCGTACGCCCCAAGGTCATCGAGACCACCGCTCTCGGCGCAGCCTATCTCGCCGGGCTCGCCACGGGCGTATATCAAGATCTCGATCAACTCTCTGCGCAATGGCAAGTCGAGCGTACGTTTCATCCTACTATGAGCCGCGCGCGGGCGAATGAATTGATGTCGGGGTGGGAGTATGCGGTGAAGCAAACGACACTGGCCCACTAGGGTCGGTCGCAGGGGGGCGAAATGGGCACCTTTGTTAATTTTTAGCGCAACTAGAAGCTGATTATAACTTTTTGTTTTAATTGATATTTTTCTTTTATTGCGCAGGCAATGAGGGTTTTACTGTAGAGGGTTTTGGGGATTTTCCGTATTGGTGTGCTATATAGATTATGGAACAATGCACTGCACCAATCAGAAATTGCACGTCAAATTGGAGACCTCCATGCTACAACCTCGCCTCAACAAAAAATACGGCCCGATTGCCGGTTGGACTAATGCCACGAAATTTTCCGATTTTATTTCGGATAAAGACGTGGTGCTCGATTTCGGTTGCAACGACGCGACTTTATTCAGCGCGATCCAGTGCAAGAAAAAAATCGGTATTGAGACCAATCCAGAATCCGTCGCTACTGCCAAATCGCTGGGCGTCGAAGTCTATACCCGCTCGGATGATGTGCCGAATGAATACGTCGATATCATTATCTCCAACCACGCGCTCGAACACACCGAAGCGCCGCTGGAAGAATTAAAAACCCTGCACAAGAAATTAAAAAAGGGCGGCAAAGCCGTGTTCGTTATTCCAAGCGAACAAATTTCTCTCGCCTATAAGCCGGGCGATTCGAGCAACCATCTCTACACCTGGAGCCCGATGTCGATGGGCAATATATTTAATGAGGCGGGGTTTACCGTCATCGAATCCAAGCCCTACATGCATAAATGGCCGCCCGGTATTCAAAAATTCCCCAAGTTTTTTATGGGCATAGGCCGAACCCCGTTCGACTTAATGTGCAAACTCTACGCCCGTCTCAGCCCGTCATCGGCGCAGGTGCGCGTGATCGCGGAAAAGCATTAAACAAAAAATCGCAAGGTGGAGAAACTCGGCCCGTCGATTGCCCCTCACATGCGGTAAAATGCCGCATGCCCAAACTCAAAAACGACACCTTCCTGCGCGCGCTGATGCGCGAACCGACTGACTACACGCCGATCTGGATCATGCGCCAGGCTGGTCGTTACTTACCCGAATATAACCAGACGCGCGCGCGCGCCGGCAGTTTTCTCGGCTTGTGTAAAAGCCCGGATTACGCGACCGAAGTGACGCTGCAACCGCTGGCGCGTTTTCCGCTCGATGCGGCGATTTTATTTTCCGACATTCTGACCATTCCCGACGCGATGGGCCTCGGTCTGTATTTCGCCGACGGTGAAGGCCCGAAGTTTGAGCGGCCGTTGCGTGAGGAATGGGAAATTCGTAATCTCAGCGTGCCGGATATCGGCGCGGAATTAAGTTACGTCACCGACGCGGTGGCGCAAATCCGCAAGGCGCTCGATGGCAGTGTGCCGCTGATTGGTTTTTCCGGCAGCCCGTTTACGCTGGCGTGTTACATGATTGAAGGCGGCGGCTCGAGCGATTTTCATCGCGTCAAAACCATGCTGTATTCACGGCCGGATTTATTGCATTACATCCTCGACATTAACGCGCGCACCGTGATTG
Organism: Pseudomonadota bacterium; assembly: GCA_043769625.1. Classification (GTDB taxonomy): domain Bacteria; phylum Pseudomonadota; class Gammaproteobacteria; order Burkholderiales; family JBEEJL01; genus JBEEJL01. The sequence continues at coordinate 2,711 of JAYVJD010000050.1, forward strand.
CGTATCTCAATGCGCAGATTGATTCCGGCGCGCAAGCGGTGCAAGTGTTCGATAGCTGGGGCGGCGCGTTGTCGCACGCGGCGTTTCATGAATTCTCTTTGCCGTATTTGAAAAAAATTGCCGATGGACTGACGCGCGAAAAAAATGGCCGCATCGTGCCGCGCATCGTGTTCACCAAAGGCGGCGGCTTGTGGCTGGAAAGTTTGGCCAACATCGGCTACGACGCCGTGGGCATTGATTGGACCATCGACATCGCGGCCGCACGCCAGCGCGTCGGCGATAAAGTCGCGCTGCAAGGCAACCTCGACCCGAGCGTGTTATTTAGCGACCCACAAACCGTGCGCACCGAAGCGAAAAAAATTCTCGACGGCTTTGGCGCGGGCAACGGCCATGTATTCAACTTGGGGCACGGTATTTCGCAATTTACGCCGCCGGAAAACGTCGCGGCTTTGGTCGCCGCCGTGCACGAATTGAGCCCTGAAAAACACAAACGATAAAACCTGTCAATGCGGATTGGTGAAAAAAAAACCGGTTTATGCACACAAATTTTCGCCGCTTCGTGCTAGACAAAGCCTGCTTTGCCTATTTATTAAGCAAAATCTAACCCATTGATTTAATTATAGTTTTGTATCGCCACTTTTTTAATCAAGTTGTCATAAAGCCTGTAATATCCGAGCGCTGAGTGAGTTTTCAAACGCTTATGAACAAAGTTATCCACAAGAACTGTGGTTAACTAAAAATCCTTTTGCAGGCATGGGCTTGGCGCATAGTTTTAAGAATCTTGTTCGAAATGACTTCACTTCAAGCGCAAAAAAATTAGGCGCTTTAAATTTTTCCCACAAAAATATTTTGCGTCGAATGCAATATTTTTTCATGTAGCAAACTAAATGCCATGATCATCCAAGTCGTTCTTGATGTCCCGCTCAATCGCGCATTCGACTATCACTGCGACGATGCCACGACGGCGGATATCGGCCGACGGGTATTGGTGCCGTTCGGCAAACGCAAATTAATCGGCATCGTCGTGGCGCTGGTCAATGAGTCGAGCGTTGAAACATCAAAGCTGAAGCGCGCGGAGGAAATATTTCGCGACATCGCGCCGTGTTCAGCGGAAGAAATCACCCTGTTTCAATTTTGCAGCCAATATTATTTGCATCCGCTGGGCGAGGTCATGCTCAACGCGCTGCCGCCCTTGTTGCGCCGGCCTAAATCAATTTCGCCGCCTGTGCCGACGCACTATGCGCTGACTGCTACAGGTCGTGCTGAGGCAGAAGCGGCGATTCCGGCGCGCGCGCGCGTCGCGCGTGAAGTGCTGCAGCATTTGCAAAATGAACCTACTGTGAGCTTGGAAGCGCTGCGCGCCCTCTCGCCTAGCGCGATGAAACATCTAAAAAGTTTTATCGAGCAAGCGTGGGCGGCGCCGGTGAAAATGTCGGCGCGCAGTATTCCACCGCCTAATGCGGTGCTGTTACCGACTTTGAATGCTGAGCAAGCGCAGGTCATCGAAAAAATTTCCGCTGCCCGCGACACCTTCCAAGTTTCCCTGTTACACGGCATTACCGGCAGCGGCAAAACGGAAATTTATTTACGCCTGATCGCCGACGCGATTGCGCGCGGCGGGCAAGCCTTGGTGTTGGTGCCAGAAATTAATCTCACGCCGCAACTGGACCATATTTTTCGCGCACGTTTCCCCGGCGTCACCATCGCCAGCTTGCACAGCCATCTCAACGACAGCGAACGCTTGCAGCATTGGCTCGCAGCGAAAACGGGTGACGCGCGCATTATCATCGGCACGCGCCTCGCCGTATTCGCGCCGATCCCGGATTTGAATTTGATCGTGGTCGATGAAGAACACGATGGCTCATTCAAGCAACAAGATGGTTTGCGTTATTCGGCGCGCGATGTGGCGGTATTTCGCGCCAGCCAACGCGGCATTCCCATCGTGCTCGGCTCGGCCACGCCGTCGCTGGAAAGCTGGCATAACGCCCAATCCGGGCGCTATCATTTTCTTCAATTAAATCAAAGGGCTATGCGCGACGCGGTTTTGCCGACGATTAATGTGATCGATATGCGGCGCGACAAAACGCAGACCGGCATCAGCGCTGCGTTGTTGCAGGCGCTACAAATTCGCTTGGAGAAAAAACAGCAGAGTTTATTGTTCATCAATCGGCGCGGTTATGCACCGGCGTTGATGTGTCATGGCTGCGGTTGGGCGGCGGGATGCAAACGTTGTAGCGGTAAACTGGTGTTGCATTTGCGCAGTAAAAAATTGCGCTGTCATTTATGCGGCGCCGAAGCGCGCATTCCGACCGCTTGCCCCGATTGCGGCAATCTCGAATTGCGCCCCGCGGGCCACGGCACGCAACGCATCGAAGCAACCTTAGCCGAGCGTTTTCCCAGCGCGAGAATATTGCGCGTCGATCGCGACAGCACGCGCAACAAGCACGCGATGCGCGACATGCTGACGCAGATACATGCGGGTGAAGCGGACATTTTGGTCGGCACACAAATGTTGGCCAAGGGCCATGATTTCCCTAATCTCACCCTGGTCGGCGTCATCAACGCTGACGGCGCGCTGTATAGCAGCGATTTTCGCGCCGGTGAAAAATTGTTCGCGCAATTGATGCAAGTGTCCGGCCGCGCCGGCCGCGCTGATCTCGCCGGCGAGGTGTTGGTGCAAACCGAGATTCCTGAACATCCGCTGTATGGCGCGCTGATGCGCCATGACTTCACGGGCTATGCCGACGCGCTGATGAAAGAACGCAAAGTCGCGGGCTTTCCGCCTTATGTGTATCAAACTTTATTGCGCTTCGAATCGGTGAACGCCAACGCGGTAGAAGATTTCGCGCAGCTCGCGGCAAAGCTTGCGCGCGATTTGCGTGCGGCGCATCCAGGCATCACGGTGTATGACGCGGTGCCTGCGCCGGTCGCGCGCGTGGCGGGCAAAGAGCGCATGCACTTACTCGCGCAAAGTGGTTCGCGGCCCAAGCTGCAAAAATTTTCCAACGCGTGGC
>JAYVJD010000051.1:0-2088 GCA_043769625.1 Pseudomonadota bacterium
ATCGAAATAAGCATAGGTATCAAGGAACGCAATCAGTTTGCCGCCGCGCATAATAAATTGGTCGATCGCATACTGGCCCGTCGCGGAAATGTCACGCGGATGCGCGACAATTAACACTTTCACGTCGTCATCGATCTTGCTACTCGCCAATGGAATCTCGCGCACATCGTAGTCGCGCTTCAATTCGCTGATGACGGCCCACGCTGGCTGCGGCCCCTGATTCATCATTGGCATGCCCGGCGAACCGAACATCGGCAGTACCGTCATGACACCGAGTACCGGCTTATTCTTTTTACTCACTTGCGAAATCGCGCGCGTTAAGTCGTATTCCAATAACGTTTCGCGCTCCGGTGACATATGGGCAATCGCCACGCGCTGATCAAGATGACTGATGGAAAGTCCCAGATAAAATTTCTCGCCGGTGTTGACCGGCTGTGCTTCGATGCCATCCAGATTCGCGGAATCTTCCGCGTCGGAATCGGGCGCGGGATCATACTTCTCGACGATTAATTTGCCACCGGAACGAGATTTATATTCGTTGAGTAGATCCTCGATCCGCTTCGCATAGGTTTTTAATTGCACCGGCATCGCCGTCTCGGATTTGCTGGCGTAGAAACGAACTTTTACCGGCGCCGGAATTTTATCCAGGATGCGCTTCGTGCCGTCGGACAAGGTGTACGAGCTGCCATGCGTCAAATCCGCGCGTCCGGGAATGGCGCGAACAATAAAATTCACCGCGAGCAAGATCACGAAGAGCACGATCACGCCGCCCGCCGAATACATCACATTTGATAAGCCGTTATTCTTCATAGATGATCCTAACCCGCGCGGTGAGCGCGAATAATGACGCCCGTGGTGAACAACGCGAATACGATAATGGACAGAAAAAATACAATGTCACGCAAATCGATCAGCCCCTTTTGGAACGGATCAAAATGGGTAATCACGCTGAATGCCGCCACGGTATCGACCAGTGCCGCGCTACCCCAACTAGTGAGCAAGTCCGTTACCGGTCCATAGCCGACGATGATCAAAAACAAGCAAATAACCACCGATACGATGAAACTCACCACTTGGTTGCGCGTCATTGCCGAGGTCATCGAGCTGATTGCCAAATAGGCGCCGGCGAGCAATAAGCTACCGACATAACCTGCAAAGATGATGCCGTTATCCGGATCGCCGAGATAGTTCACCGTCAGCACAATCGGAAATGTTAGCAATAACGCAATCGCGAGAAACGCCCACGACGCTAAAAATTTTCCGAGTATCGCCTGCCATGTAGTGATCGGCATGGTCAGCAGTAATTCCACGGTTCCTTGGCGACGCTCTTCCGACCACAAGCGCATGCCGACAGCAGGAACGAGGAACAGATACAGCCATGGGTGCCAGTAAAAAAACGGCGTCAGCGAGGCCTCGCCAATCTGAAAAAACTGGCCTACATTAAATGTAAAAAATCCGGCGAGCAATAAAAAGATGACGATGAAAACATACGCAACGGGCGAGGAGAAATAGGCGCCCAGCTCGCGTTTGGCAATGGCCTTCACGTTGTTCCAGGCACTCATTGCGTGGCTCCCTTCTGCGTTTCCGACAGCGTAATGCTGCGGAAGACATCGTCCAACTTGCCTTCCTCCACCCGCAATTCTTCCAAGCGCCAGCCTTCACGCTGCGCCAGTTCAGCGATCGCACGTGAGAACACGCCGGTCACTTGATTTTGATTGGGGATACAGCGAATAACGAGTCGACTGGCGTCCTCGGAAATCACTTTGGTTTCTTTAACGGCCGACAGCGCGCCCAGCTTCATGGTCACATCGGCTACGACCGCACCGAGCAAGGAAACGGTCACCGCCCCCGCGCTCGCCGATCTGGCTTTTAATTCTCGCGGCGTCCCATTCGCGACGATTTGACCGCGATCGATAATAATGGCGCGCGAACATACCGCTTCCACTTCTTCCAAAATATGCGTCGAGATGATGATGGCTTTATGGGGCGCCATCTCTTTAATTAACGCGCGTACCTCATGCTTCTGATTAGGGTCGAGACCATCGGTGGGTTCGTCGAGAATCAGCACTTCGGGGTCGTGGAGAATGG
>JAYVJD010000052.1:0-2086 GCA_043769625.1 Pseudomonadota bacterium
CCAGCTTAACACCCTGTTTTATCTAGGTTCTGTAATCTACTTAATCCTGCAAACTTTTGTAAAGACAGGGTTGGTGCTCTCAGGGCCTTTGGAAAATACAACAAATGCGGCTTGCTTGATCCGGTATCGTCATGATGGCTGGTCTTGGCTGGTCGCAATACGAATGTTTGGTCGGTTTGTTACAGCAACGTGCATGAGGCTGGGGCTGGATCGATCTTTTTGCTTGTGGCGGATTTTTTTCCACGGTACATTCAAATTTCGTTGTTAAATCAAACCGAAAGGGAATCTACTGTGTTAAAAAAAATCATGCTGGTGATGACATCCATCGTATCGATCGCGTTTATGTCCGGTTGCGCTAATTTGGCCGACGCGCGGGCGGCAAAGGGATCCGGGATGGTAAAAGAATACCCCGCGTCTATGGATACCGTGTGGGGTGCGATTCCACCGATCCTGACCGAGCTGAAATTGCCTTTGGTGGCGGAAAATAAAGCCGATGGCAGTATCCTCGCGCAGCGCGGGATCACCCCACTCAGCTATGGGGAAAACGTGGCGATTTTTGTCGAGCAATCGACAGGTGGCAGCAAGACCAAGGTGGAAGTGGTGTCGAAAAAGGCTATGGCGACCAATTTCCTTGCAACTGATTGGGCCAAAGAAATCCACGATAAGTTGGGTGAGAAGTTTAAGTAATGCAATGGCCAGCGCTGATAAGTCGCGTTAATTCGTAGAATCGCGCTGAAAGCTGGAACGTAATGACTGATTAAAGAAGCTGGTGTCGTATATCGACACCAGTTTTTTTTCATCCTTATTCAATTTCTGTTGTCTGAATGGCTGCTTACGGGAAAATTTCGCAAAGGCAGCTTTGGGCCGATTTTGACTAAAACGAAAATTTTCCATTGCGGACGTTCGTTATATGTTGCAAAACTGGTCCGAACCAGCGGACGGTGGAAAGCGGTCAATTCAAACCGGCGCCGGTAGTGACCTGCACCGAGATTCGCTCATCAATTACTTGTCTAAAAACTTGTAGCGCTCCAAATCACATACCACTTCATAGCCAATATTCAAATACATTTTATTGCTGATGGCATTATTGATATCGGCGAACAGGCAAGCGTAACGCTTGCCGCTATCAAGAATAATTTGCGCTAGGGCTGCGTTGGCGGCGGCGCCATAGCCTTTGCTGCGTTTATGCGGCGGGGTGTACACCACCGAGACGCGCTCGGAATTTGGTGTCGGCGCGTTGCGCGCCAGCATGGAGACGGGTCCGCCGTCATCCCATAAATACAATCGTTGTTCTTGCAATGCCATTAACATCAGGCCAGTGATGGCGGAGGCATCGCCGAAAGCCACTTCTGCGTCGAATGCCGCGGACCATTCGGCCACCCGTTTTGCGTCTTTGGCTTCGCCCAGACGCAAGCTTCCCGGAGTGGCTCGTAGCGGGATGACGCGTTCGAGTTGATACATTCGCAAGCCATAGTCCTGGCTGTATTGAATATCATTTGCTTTGGACCAAGCCTGCGCGAATGACAGCGCGGTGGTTGCGTCGGCTACGACCAACTCCGGTTTGACTTGATGCTGCTGCATGTCTTCGACCAGAAGTTCTACGGCACTCTCGGGCAGCGGCGTGAGGTTCAGCCAGTTACGCGGTGGACAAAAAGCAGCGGCGATGGTTTTGCCGTTTTGTTCGAGTGTGGCGAAATAAGTGCCTTCGTCTTTTTTGTTTGGCTTGTCGCGCATTCTGGTCGGCGCGCTGAGCATGACGCAGCGGGCGATTTCATCCTTCAGCAAAAATACTTCTGCGGCGGTTAAAAAATCTTTTGCGTCGTTATAAGAAATTAATTTCATTTGATCACTTCGATATCCATTTCGCGCGAATCGGCGCGGCCCAATTCATCCACTACGCGCAATAAATAGTGGCCGGGTTTTTTCGGCAGCCAGGTCAATGCTGTGCCGCGCTTGGCGCTGCCGATATAGCTATTATTCACGAACCAGAAGGCTTCCTGGACGTCGCCGTCAATCGACGCTTGCAGCGATATCGATTCGGTGCCCAAAGTTTTCGCGCGCAAAGTATATGTTACGGCGCGCAGTG
>JAYVJD010000053.1:0-2071 GCA_043769625.1 Pseudomonadota bacterium
ACTTGCGACGATTTGTGCGTACCGCCGAGCGGATCGGGGCGAATGGCCACGCCAGGGAGCGGCCAGCCTACGTCGAACGAAGATTGGCCGGGCCTCGGCGAAAAACCGGGGGCGCATTCCCACCCGGGGAGAAGCAGGTTCCACGGGGAAAAAATGCAGTTTAGGATAAAGTCTGTTGTCCCAAGCTTTCCTCCACTGGCACCTGTTACGTCGGTCGAATAGTTAACTTTGCTCAGCGACTGATTGCCGAGTACACCGCCGCTCGTTGAAAACGCGATCAGCCGTAGATCTAGGACACCCGGTCGCTGATAGACGACCGACACCATGATGGCCTCGGCCCCGTTTGCACGCCAAATATTCGGTGCCGCCGTATTTCCACCTCGATCGATGAACGGGCTAATCGCGGGAAAAAGCATGGGGAATACCCAGCCGCCACCTGGGGAAAATTTATGCAAAAATGAATTGTGATGAATACCCGCCACCTGGCCGGTGCGGTGCTCCGTAAATTGACTGCTCGAAACGACATACACCGAGCCATCGGCACTCACTACCGGCGAGGTAAAGATGCCACCGTGATTCGGGTTGAGTTGGCGCATCCAATAGGGCGAGCCATCCGCATGCAGCGCAATCAATTTGCCGTCCGTGTTGCCGATGTAAACCGTGCCGTCGGGCGCGGTCACAGGATTCGCCCCTGGAGCAACATGCCCGACGTCGACGGCGCGTATCACGTTCGTGGCTGGGCGGGTGGCGACGTTTGCAAAACTGCGATTGTCGCTGTCGCCATGGGCGCTGGTCCATGCGGCATGACTCGAGTTTGCCGCCGTCAACAAAACCATAGCGGTTAATATGTATTTGATATTCATCTTGATCCCGTTTCGAAAAACATTTGCGTTCCATAAGCCGTGTGTCAATGCGGTTAAGTGACATTGACCAGCTCGCTGTATTAACTGACTTGCTGAATAGCAATGTGCAACCCGTTCGAAAACCACCCAGTTGATCCAGTCCCAACTCATTTGTGACAGTACCGCGATCAGGTGATGGTCAACAATTGGCCAGAAGAAGTAGGCCAAACGTACTAGGTGTGTCGCATTTGTGAAGTTGCTAACTATGGAAGATGCGGCCCGGGTCTGCGCATCGATCCCGCTTGAATTTTGTACTCATACAATCGGCATTCGAGCGGGCCGTTGAATAATGGCGTTCGTTTTGATGCACTGAGCCGAATGAGTTTTGGCAACTGCGTATCGGCGCTAAATAAATACGCGCGCCAGCCTGAGAACTGGCGTTTGAGGACATCGCCGAGGCGTGGATAATCGGCGGCTAGTTCTTGTTCGTCACCGATGCGCACGCCATACGGTGGGTTGGTGATCAATACGCCATTCGCGGCCGGCGCTGACATTTCCAATGCATCAACTTGCTTTAATCGCACGACATTTTCTAGTCCCGCTTTGGCCAAATTGGCGCGCGCAATTTTTAGAACATCGCCATATTTATCGGAGCCGAATACTTCCAATGGTTGCGCAGCAAGTTGTTCGGACTGAGCGGCATCTGAATATTTTTTCCAAGCGCTCTCGGAAAAATTCAATAATTTTTGGAACGCGAATTTTCGGCTGATGCCGGGCGCGATTTTCAGCGCGATCATCGCCGCTTCGATGAGGAAAGTTCCGCTGCCGCACATTGGATCGAGCAAAGGTTCAGAAGGCGTCCAACCAGCAATGCGCAAAATTCCCGCCGCCAAATTTTCTTTCAATGGTGCGTCGATGCGTGCATCTCGATAACCGCGCTTGAACAATGGCTCGCCGGACGTATCGAGATAAAGGGTAAGTGTGTCCGCTGTCAAAAACGCGGAAATGCGAATATCCGGCGAGCGCCGATCGACGTCCGGCCGAGCGCCGACCGAATCGCGGAAGCAGTCGCAGATTGCGTCTTTGATTCGCAACGTCACAAAATCTAAACTTTTGAGCGGGCAGTTGCGCGCATTCGTTTCGACCATAATGCGGTGGCTGGCTTTAAACCAATCAGTCCACGGTAACGCGCGCGCAGCTTGAAAGATGTCATCCTCTTTGCGATAGGC
>JAYVJD010000054.1:0-2066 GCA_043769625.1 Pseudomonadota bacterium
GCGCGCTGGGACTGGCTAATTGCGTCATGAATTACCGAATGATGCGGGGACAAGCTGCACACCGGGTCGGCATTCTTCGCATCCCCTGTGAGCATAAACGCCTGGCAACGGCAGCCGCCAAAGTCCTTGGTTTTTTCCGGGCAGGTGCGGCAGGGTTCTTTCATCCAGCTATTGCCGCGATATTCATTGAAGGCTTGTGATTCGTACCAGATGGATTTCAGGTCTGCGTTGCGTACGTTGGGGAAGGTCAGCCCGGGCAGCATACGTGCCTCGTGACATGGCAACACCACACCATCCGCCGTCACGGTGATGAACACCGAACCCCAACCATTCATGCAGGCTTTCGGCCGCGTCTCGTAATAATCCGGCACGACAAAATAAATTTTCATCTTGTCGCCTACGCGCTGACGAAATTCGTTCACGATTTGTTCTGCGCGGCGCACCTGTTCCATAGATGGCAGCAGATGATCGCGATTGAGCATCGCCCAGCCGTAATATTGTGTATTGGCCAGCTCGACATACTCGGCTTCCATACTCTCAGCCATTTCCAGAATTTCTTTGACGTGGTCGATATTCATCCGGTGCAATACGACGTTGAGCACCATCGGGTAATCGTATTGCTTGATCAATTTGGCGACTTTGGATTTGAGCTCAAACGTTTTGGTGCTACTGAGAAAATCATTCAGCTCGCGCGTGCTGTCTTGAAAAGACAATTGAATATGATCGAGGCCATTTTCCTTGAATTTGGCGATGCGTTTTTCATTCAGGCCGATGCCTGAGGTAATCAAGTTCGAGTAATAGCCCAACTTGCGCGCTTCGCCGACGATGATTTCCAGATCGTCGCGCATCAGCGGTTCGCCGCCGGATAAGCCCAATTGCGCTGCGCCCATAGCGCGGCCTTCGCGCAAAACACGTACCCATTCATCGGTCGTCAGTTCGCCGTCATAGTGTGCGTAATCCACGGGATTGGAGCAGAACACACAATGCAGCGGGCATTTGTAAGTGACTTCGGCGAGTAACCAAAGTGGGGGGGTAATAGTGGCGTTCATAATTTTGCGCTTTCAGTTTTAGATACCAGTTTTATCCAGCCACGTTGTTCTGCTGCTTGCAAAAATTCCATCACATCATTGCGTAAATCGTTTCCAGGAAACGCGCTTTCGAGCGTTGTCACGATTTGGTCTATATTATCTAAACCATTGATATTATTCATTATTTCAGCGGCCGATCCAGACAGTTTTACCAGGCCTTCAGGGTAGAGTAAGACATGACACTGTTGTGCTTCTTCCCATTGCATGCGGAAGTGGCGCGCGAGTTGCGGCGTGCTATGGCTATCAAGCGGCGAGGTCACGGCAATCACCTTTCATTAAATTAATTTGCATCGCATCGAGCATGGTCCAGAGCACATCGAGTTTGAATTGCAGAATATCCAGCGCGCGTTCTTGTTGCTCGCGCGTTTGGAAATGATCCAGCGTAATTTTTAACCCATGTTCAACATCGCGCTGGGCGAGGCTGACGCGGCCACGGAAATAATTCAAGCCTTCGGATGCGATCCACGGATAATGCTCTGGCCAATTGGCTAGGCGCGCTTTGTGAATTTGCGGTGCGAATAATTCGGTCAGCGATGCACACACCGCTTCCTGCCAAGGTTGTTGACGCGCGAAATTGACGTAGGCATCGACGGCGAATTTCACGCCGGGCAAAACCTGCTTGAGCGAAGTCATGTCGTCACGCTGAATACCGCAGGCTTCGCCGAGTTTGATCCATGCACCGATGCCGCCTTCATCGCCTGCGCCGCCGTCGTGATCGATAATCCGTTGCACCCAATGGCGGCGCACTTCGCGGTCGGGACAATTAGAAATAATTGCGCCATCTTTAAGCGGAATATTGATCTGGTAATAAAATCGATTTTGTACCCAACCGCGTATTTGTTCGGGCGCGAGTTTGCCGCTGTTCATCGCCACGTTGAATGGATGATGAATGTGATAACCCGCGCCTTTGGCGCGCAGTTGTTTTTCAAATTCATCACGGCTCCATGCTGGTTTGTCATTGCTCATAATGTAATCTCC
>JAYVJD010000055.1:0-2065 GCA_043769625.1 Pseudomonadota bacterium
TGCGGTTACCGGATTCGGAATCGCCGGTCGGTTTGTTTTGCTGACTGCGGCGAACCGGCGCGGTTGGCGGTGAAGCCTCCTCGACCTTCCCGGCCTTGAACCAACCCATAATGCGGCCGATCAAGCTGGGGCGCGCCTCGGCGACGATGGGTGCGGGGGCAACGGGCATCGGTGCCGGTTGTTCCGGCGTAATGCCTTGCACCGCTGCTTGCTGGCGAACCGGGCGCGATTCCGGGTCTTTGCCGGATGGCGTCGGGTCCTCGGCCGCGGGCGTCGTTACCAGGCGGTAGCTCGGCGTATCTACTTCGATCTCACTCAAGGCATCTTCTTTGATGCGTTCGATTTCGTAATTGGGCGTTTCGATATTCGGGTTCGGAATCAAAACGACGCTGACTTTCAAGCGCGCTTCAAGCGCATGAATATCGGCACGTTTTTCATTCAATAAGAATGTTCCGACATCGACCGGCACTTGCGCGCGCAGCAATGCGGTGGATTCCTTCATCGCTTCTTCTTGCAGTATGCGCAGGATGTGCAACGCCGAAGATTCGATATCGCGGATATGGCCGGTGCCGCCGCAACGCGGGCAGGGGATGTGGCTGCTCTCACCGAGGCTCGGCTGCAAGCGCTGACGCGACAATTCCAACAATCCGAAACGCGAAATCTTGCCCATTTGCACGCGGGCGCGATCGTGCTTCAGCGCGTCTTTCAGGCGATTTTCGACTTCGCGCTGATTGCGCTGATTTTCCATATCGATGAAATCGATGACGACCAAGCCGCCCAAATCGCGCAAGCGCAATTGCCGGGCGATTTCGTCGGCGGCTTCGCAGTTGGTGTTGAACGCGGTTTGCTCGATGTCCGCGCCGCGCGTGGCTCTTGCCGAGTTGACGTCGACGGAAACCAGTGCCTCGGTGTGATCGATAATGATCGCGCCGCCGGATGGCAGCGTTACGTCGCGTCGATAAGCCGTTTCGATTTGATGCTCGATTTGGAAGCGCGAAAACAGCGGTACATCGTCCTTGTGCAGCTTAACCTTGTTGACGTTGTCCGGCATGACGTGGGACATGAACTGCCGAGCCTGTTCGTAAATCGCTTCGGTATCGACCAAAATCTCGCCAATGTCCGGCTGGAACAAATCGCGGATGGCGCGGATGACCAGGCTGCCTTCTTGATAAATCAGGAACGGGCCGGATTGCGAGGTCGACGCTTCTTCGATCGCCGTATAGAGTTGTTGCAGGTAATTCAAATCCCATTGCAATTCCTCGACGGCGCGACCGATACCCGCCGTGCGCGCGATAATGCTCATGCCTTTGGGCACTTCGATTTGATCCATGACGTCGCGCAACTCAGTGCGCTCATCGCCTTCGACGCGGCGCGATACGCCGCCGCCGCGCGGATTATTCGGCATTAACACCAAGTAACGGCCGGCGAGACTGATAAAAGTCGTTAGTGCGGCACCCTTACTCCCGCGCTCGTCCTTATCAACCTGGACGATTAACTCTTGACCTTCTTTGAGAATACTTTGAATGCGCGAACGGGAAAACTCGCCGTCTTCACCTTTTAGGTAGACACGAGAAATTTCTTTGAAGGGGAGAAAACCGTGGCGCTCGGCGCCGTAATCGACAAAGCACGCTTCAAGGCTGGGCTCGACGCGGGTGATTACTGCTTTATAAATATTACTTTTGCGCTGCTCTTTTCCTGCGTACTCAATATCTAAGTCGATAAGCTTTTGGCCATCGACAATGGCGACGCGAAGCTCTTCAGCTTGGGTCGCATTAAACAACATGCGTTTCATTATTAACTCTCCCGCGCTCTTGACGCTAAGGGAAAGTCGGCACAAGCCTGGCGCTATCGTGCGCGCCGGTCGTCTATTACGTCAGATTTCAATGTAGGGATCATAGAACGTAACGATCATGTAGTTGTGCCAACGGGTCTTGCCTCTTGCAAGACTGGTCTTACGTCCGGGATGCCAAAATATAGGGCAATCAACTCAGCGTAACACCGATACAATATCCGGTATGTCGAGCGCGTAATTTTTACAACGTCGCTACTTTCTTTGTTGACGGCG
>JAYVJD010000056.1:0-5632 GCA_043769625.1 Pseudomonadota bacterium
TGACGGCCGTGTAGCCCGGCGCACAGCAAGTGTCGGCTTCGGCGAGTATGAAATTTTGATCCTCTATTTCTATCGACGCACCACCTTCGATCAGATGGAAAATCATCGCCGGGCTGCGCACCGGTAACTTCAGCGTTTGTCCGGGTCTTAGCATCAGCGCATAAAAGCCGAGTATATTTTCCGCATCGTTGCCGGTTTCCGGATTGACATAAGTGACTTGTATCGTATCTAGCTGCGGCTGATCGGCGGCTAAGGATTCCAATGCAGCGCGCACATCGGCCCACGGATAACGCAACATCGGGTAAGCCTTGCTCGAGCGTTCGAACACCCGCGTCGGCACGACACCGCCGCTCGCATACCTACGCTCACCGTTTCCAGCTGCCAAAGCTTGGCGGCCGCCATTAACGTGATAACTCGCCTCCATGTAATACACCAGCGGCAAGTCGAGCACATCGAGCCAAATGACCGGGTCAGTGCCGTCGTGACCGTGCTCGTGCCACAAACCAGTTGGGGTCAAAATCAAATCGCCGCGCAGCATCGGGCATTTTTCGCCCTCCACTGTGCTCCACGCGCCCTCGCCTTCGACCACCATGCGCACCGCGTTGGGGGTGTGTCGATGCGACGGCGCCCACTCTCCCGGCAACAACAACTGCATGCCCATATACATCGCGGCGCTGGCCTGCATTTTGTCCAAACCATGGCCGGGGTTGGCCAGAACCAACACGCGGCGCTCGGCTTTTTCGATCGGCGCGAGGGTGCCTGCTTGGAGCAACAGCGGCTTGAGCGTGGCGTAGGGCCAGTGCGTAGCGCGCGTATTGGGACGCGGCTGGTCTGGCGGCAATAACGCGCGCAGGCTGGGCCACAGCGGCACCAGGTTGTGCGCTTTCAATTCGGCGACGTAGTCAGCCGGTAAGTCTTCTATTCGGCCAAGATCATTCATCCTGTTGCTCCATAAACTTTCAAGCTGCGAGGCAATTCTCAACCCGCCAACCATACAACCATTCCATCGCGTCGTAAAAGCGCTCTGGCGTGCGGCCGCGCCACAAATCGTTACGCACCAGACGCTCAACGTCCCTGGCGTGAAATATGCGCCCCATCTCGCGTGCCGACAGCACGACGCGCGCGGTGCGGGCTACGCGCGAGCGTTGGTAGTGCGCAAATGCTTTGGCGAAATCGTTTTCGTGCACACGCAATGCTTCGCCCAAAGTCACCGCGTCTTCCATCGCCATGCAGGCACCCTGCGCCAAATATTGCAGGGTCGGGTGTGCCGCATCACCAAGCAAAGTAACCCGATCATAATTCCATTGCGCTATCGGCTCGCGGTCTGCCGTGGCCCAGCGCGTCCAATCCTTCGGCAGCTCGATTAGTTGGCGCGCCTTAGGGCAAATATCGGTGAAATAACTCAATATCTCCTCGCGGCTACCGGTGCGCACGCCCCACTCTTCTTGGTCACGGCTGTGAAAGGTAACGACAACATTATATTGTTCGCCGCCGCGCAGAGGGTAATGCACTAAATGGCAATTAGGCCCGACCCAAATACTCGCTGCATTCCAACGCAAACTTTCAGGGAAGGCCTCTTTTTGCACAACTGCGCGATACACCACATGGCCTGAGACCCGCGCCTCATCGCCTACATATTGTTTACGCACCGCCGACTTTACGCCATCTGCCGCTACCAAGGCGACGCCGCGATGCTGTCCGCCTATTGCGTCGAACACCGTCACACTGTCGGCGTCTTGTTCAACGCGGCTCACTTGCGTCGAGGTGACGATTTCGATACGGCCGGTCGCTTTTGCTCCCTCCAGCAATGAGCTGTGTACATCGGCGCGATGAATCACCGCATACGGATTACCAAAGCGTTTGATAAACGCCTCGCCAGTGATAATGCGGCCGACCAGCGATTCGTCCAACGCATCCAGCATTACCATCTCATCGGTATAAACGGCACGCGCACGCGCGTACTCGCCAATACCGAGCGCATCGAACGCGGCAAAACCGTTAGGCCCCACTTGCAGACCGGCGCCGATCTCGCCCAACTGCGACGCCTGCTCCAACACCTTGACGGCAAAACCGCAGCGCACCAATGCCAGCGCTGCGGCGATACCGCCGATGCCGCCGCCCGCAACCAGCACTTGGGAATTCGAATTATCGTGCATGCGCTTCCTTACACCGACTTAAAAAACACCAGCTTGTGAGTAATGTCGATGCTGTTGTGCTCCGATTGCAACAAAAGTTATTCGCTACCTTGCGCGTATCGCAGATGTAAACAATGAACTAAGCCTCGCCCCTTTACGCTCAAAACGGAGATAAATATAACCATTTGATTATATTAAATATTTTTCTAATACGATAGAGAGTCAATTGATAGCAATTCACCCTTACTAGGCCACGCAAATCGGCAAACTCTCCCTCACTTAATTTCACCCCATCCTGATTGATTTAGCTTGCTCCCTGCTTACGGCGCTAAAAACACAACAAAATTAAGTTGAATATTTAATTCCAAAAAAATATTGCAAATTCGATGAAGAGAATTATAATACAAATTATTAAAAGATAAATGAATTATATTACATATGACAAATAATTCTACGCATCGCATTGCAAGGCAACAAAATACCGCGCTGGTAGCTGCTGAAGACGCCGACGTTAAATTTCTGCGCTCGCTCGGCGATCGCGTGCGCCAAGCGCGGGCGCAACGCGAAATGACCCGTAAAGTCCTGGCAGAAAGCTCCGACGTTTCCGAACGCTATATTGCCCAGCTTGAATCAGGCCTGGGAAATATTTCTATCCTGTTATTGCGCCAAGTTGCCAACGCGCTCAACTTGCCTTTGACCGAGCTATTGCAACCCACCAATGAAGCCTCACGTGAACTGGAGCTGATGCGCCAACTGTTGGCAAAATTACCCGAGGCCAAGCTGACCGCATTGCGCAAAAAACTCATGCGCGACATTAACCAAACAGAAGCCAAACCGAAAGATCGCGTTGCCCTAATCGGCTTGCGTGGTGCGGGCAAATCGACATTGGGCGCAATGCTGGCGAAAAGCCTGCAGTTGCCCTTCATCGAACTAGACAAAGAAATCGAACGAACGGCGGGCATGGATCAAGGCGAAATATTTTTGCTCTACGGTCCGAGCGGTTATCGCCGCTTGGAAAACCAATGTCTGGAAAAAATCATTGCGCAAAATGAGCGTGCCGTCATCAGCATCGGTGGCGGCGTAGTGACTGAAGCCGATACTTATAACAAGTTGCTGGAAAACTGCTATACGGTCTGGATAAAAGCCGCAGCTGAGGAACATATGGCGCGCGTCATCGCCCAAGGCGACATGCGCCCGATGCGTGATCACAAAGAAGCGATGCAGGATTTGAAAAATATTTTAACCACGCGCGAACCGCTGTATGCACGCGCTGATTTAACGCTCGATACATCGGGTGAAACCGCCAAGCGTAGTCTGCAAAAATTAAGTCTGGCATTAAGTATTTAAGAGGAGACAATATGAGCACAGCCACAGCAAGTAAATTGGATACGGCAAGTTCCCCATTGGTGGATTATCAGATCACCCCCGATCGCTACCAGCATTACAAAGTCAGTTACGAAGGCCCGGTAGCGACACTGGCCATCGACATCAACGAAGACGGTGGCATCCGCCCCGGCTATAAATTAAAGCTGAACTCTTACGACCTCGGCGTTGATATCGAACTGTATGACGCGGTACAACGCGTACGTTTCGAACATCCCGAAGTGCGCACCGTCGTCCTCACCAGCGGTAAAGAACGTATCTTCTGTTCCGGAGCGAACATTTTCATGCTCGGTTTATCCTCACATGCGTGGAAAGTGAATTTCTGTAAGTTCACCAACGAAACGCGTAACGGCCTGGAAGATTCGAGCCGACATTCGGGCTTGAAATTTTTGGCTGCCTGCAATGGCACCACGGCAGGCGGCGGTTACGAAGTCGCCCTAGCCTGCGATGAAATCGTGTTGATCGATGATAGTTCGTCGGCGGTCAGCTTGCCCGAGGTGCCGCTGCTCGGCGTATTGCCCGGCACCGGCGGCCTCACGCGCGTCACCGACAAACGCAAAGTACGCCGTGATTTGGCCGACGTTTTTTGCACGCTGGTCGAAGGCGTGCGCGGCAATCGCGCCAAAGAATGGAAGCTGGTCGATGACGTCGTCAAATCAGCCAAATTCAAGGAACACATCAAACAACGCGCTATCGAACTTGCCGCACTAAGTGATCGCCCGACTGATGCCAAAGGTATTGCGCTTACACCGCTCAAACGCACTATCGACGCCAACGGCTATCACTACGAATTCGTCGATGCGCAAATCGATGCAAAATCCCGCCGCGCAACGCTGACCGTCTCCGCACCGAAAACCGCGCAAGCGCAAGACCTGCCCGGCATACTCGCCGCCGGTGCTAATTGGTGGCCACTGCAAATGGCGCGCGAACTGGATGACGCGATTCTGATGTTGCGCACCAATAATCTCGATGTCGGCACCTGGCTGATCAAAACACGCGGCGATGCCGAATTGGTATTGGCTTGCGACGCGTCGCTGGAGCAACACCAAGCCAACTGGTTTGTGCGCGAAACCATCGGCCTGTTACGCCGCACCCTCGCCCGCCTCGATGTCACCTCGCGCACTTTGTTTGCCTTGATCGACAAAGAATCCTGCTTCGCCGGAACCATGCTCGAACTCGCGCTGGCTTGCGACCGTACTTATATGCTCGATGTGGCAGACGACGATGCACCGAACATTATTTTATCCAGCGCGAACTTTGGACGTTACCCCGAAGTCAATCAGCTCACGCGGATTGCAACGCGGTTTCAAAATGATGCGAGTGACGTTGCAAAAACCAAATCAGCTATCGGACAAATGCTCAACGCGAAGGATGCAGAAAAATTGGGCTTGGTCACAGCAGCGTTGGACGACATCGATTGGGAAGACGAAATCCGCATGGCCTTGGAAGAACGCGCTGCATTGTCGCCTGATGCACTGACGGGTATGGAAGCGAATCTACGTTTTGGCAATAACGAGACGATGGAGACGCGTGTATTCGGAAGATTATCCGCTTGGCAGAATTGGATATTTATACGACCTAATGCAGTTGGCGAAACGGGTGCATTAAAAGTTTTTGGCACTGGTAACAAAAGCAAATTCAACTGGGAGCGAGTGTAACTTCTGAAGTACATTCAGACCGTTCCTCCCTTTGAAAAAGGGAGGTCAGGAGGGATTTAAATTGTTGGAGCCTGAACAGAAACCCATCCCCACCCTAACCCTCCCCCTTGTCTTCGGGTGAGGTGGCCGAGGGTTGAAAGGGTGGGGATAAATACTGCCTCCCCTTGAGGGGAGGGGACGCAAGAAATGTTTTGGCGTTGCCGTAGCGTGACAAGGACGAAACTAACGATAGCAAATACGGGACGAATAGGTGAAGTTACTGTAAATTTATCCGGCCCCGTCTCTCCCTTAGAAAAAGGGAGACTAGGAGGGATTTAGAAGGGTCGAGTCTGAACCGAAACCCTACCCGCCCCTGGAAGAAAACGACTTTATTCAGCGAAATTATTACCAACATTTATTTAACTACGCACCAATCTGTCGGAGAAACTAAATGAGCATCAACTACAGCGAAAAAAT
>JAYVJD010000057.1:0-2057 GCA_043769625.1 Pseudomonadota bacterium
GTTTTGTGCAGCAGGGCTACCGTCTGGTGGGTGATTTTGTCGGCGCGCTTTTCGATGGTCTCGACATTGCGCACATGGGTTTCGATATTATCGATGTCGTTCATGAACGCGTTGAGTTCTATCGCGCCTTGTAAAATTTGTTCAGCATGTTCGTTGAAAAAATCAAAAAATTTGCCTTCGCGTGGCATCAATTTACCTAACATTTTTTTCTCCCTAAGCTAATCACCTTAACGGGCGCTATTATCGCTTGCTTTGCGAACATTCCAAAAACATTTTTTTTTGTTCCGTGCGACGCGCGACATCATTTTTCTGTTGATTAAAATAATTAAATAAAAACAACAAGTTACATTAAGAGAGAAGGATATACTCAGTAGCCATCGCGTGTCGCACGACCGAGCAGCCATGCCGACGCGGGACCTGCGAGGGCAATCAGCAACGCCAACGGCGTTAACCATAAAAAATCATGCAGACACGCCGCCACCGCAACCCAACCAAATGAACTGAGCAATTCAATCAAGCTGCTCATGCCGACTTTTTGGTAGCGTGCTTTCATATCATTGCGCTTGCCCGGTCGTGGGTTCCAGATTTGCACCAGCGCAGCAGAAAACATCGCGCCGGTCGCGCACAGCAACAAAACAAACGCCGACCACGGCTCGCGCAATAGCCACCACAGAGTTAGCGGCATCAGCAAGGCAAAAACCGGCAACACGGCGGCGGCGGCTTTGATCCATTGCGTGCGATTACGTGAAATAGGCGCGCTGCCGATGAGATCGGGCGTGTCTTCTGCAGCGATGGTGATCCATGCCAGATTGCTCGCTAGCGATGCGACCAATAGTACCAAGCCGGGCACCAGCAACCACTTCGGGCCGTCGCCGCCAAAGCCAATCAATAATAGCGGTAACATATAAAGTAGTTGCAACAGAGTCTGTGAAATCAGCTGCGGATCGCGCGCAATCATTTTCCATTCTTTGGTTAACAACACTCTGACCAAGCCATTGCGAAACGGTTTTTGCATCTGGTTTGCGGTCGCGCGTGTTTTTCCGCCGGTTACCGTTTCTTGCGTGCCTGTGACGAAGCGGCGATAAGTGAGATTGACTACTAAGCAAAATCCACCAACGCCCAACAGTATGACCAGGATTAGCGGCAACAGCTCGCCACGCATCGCGCGCACTGGCCACCAGAGCCAACTGTCTTCTGCCAACCAACCGTCATTTAATAATTGTGTCTTTATCCAGCTTGCAATCGCACGCTGATTTTCCTTACCAATCCAGTTCGTTAATTGCGTCAGAATAAAAAAACCTGCGCCAATCAACGCAGCGAGAATTTGCGCGACCGTTTTGGCACGCCGAGCGCCGAGCCAGCGCACGAGCGTCATGGTGAGCAACATACCCAAGCTGGCGCAGCCGAGCGCGACGGAAATGATCACCGGATAAATCGCGATCAACCCCGGCTTGCCCGCGAATAAACCCACATGCGCAAAGGGTAAAATAAATGCCACCGGCATGAGCGACGCAGCGATAGCGATGCCGACACCGCGCACGGCAAAAATCGCGCGCTGCGAAAGCGGAGAAGCGAGCAGCAAATCCAGATCGCCACGATCGAACAATGCCGCGACGGCATGCGCCATGGTTTGCGACACCATAATCGACGCGATAAACCAGAAGGCAATGCCGCTGATCATATTGCCGTGGCTTTGCATCGTTTCGGCGCTGATCATTTTGCCGCCGATCAGCGCGATCCATGCAGCGAAGTGAAACACCGCCCATAGCAATCCGCCTGCGATCAACATAAACCAAATGCTCTTGCCGCCCATGCCGCGCCAACCGAGGCGCAACTCATGACGCAGCAACCAAGGCCAACTACCGGGAGACATCGGCATCATACGGTTTGCGTGAGTCGGAGGAATACGTCTTCCAGCGTTGTGCCTGAGTCGTTTGCCGACGCAGCAGAATGCGCGCGCAATTCTTCCAACGTGCCTTGCGCGATAATTTTTCCGCTTTGAATAATGCTGATCCGTTCGGCCAAACGTTCGGCGATTTCGAGTATGTGGGTGGTGA
>JAYVJD010000058.1:0-2054 GCA_043769625.1 Pseudomonadota bacterium
CTCGGGCAGTAGCGCGGCTAAATCATCGAGCACTAGCTCTGATGGTAGTGCCAGCAAAAATACCTCGTTTGGCTCTTTCGGTAAGCGTAGTGACAGCGCTAGTTCCGGCAATGGCAACGATCAAAAAACTGGTTCCGCATTGAATAAGGATCTGGATCGCAACGCTGCCAATGCGAATGCGCTGAAAACCATGGATGCCAGAAATGCCGCCAATGCCAGCAACGCTGCCAACGCTAATAATAATCGCGGATACGACAATGCGGGCAATAGCGGTCGCGGCAACGACACGCAGTTTGGGCGTTCGGCGAACGGTGGCCAGTATTCACCGCCGGTCGCGCCTCCGATAGCGCAACAGCCCATCATCATCAATAACAATGGCGGCGGCTCTAGCAATGGCTGGATGTGGTTTTTGTTAGGCCAGGCCATGCATAGCCGCACAGCGACACCGTCACCGAGCAATAACACTAGCCATAACGGCGGGCTGGAGCCTATCGATAATCGCAATGCCAATGCCGGCAGCGATGGCAGCGACGTGATTGCGTATGATAAATCCGGCGTGAATGCGGGCGCGGGCGCAGCGCGACTTCCAGCCAGCGTCAAGCAAGATGAACCTTCCGGTTTTATGCATATGCTGCGCATTTTATTTTGGACTGCGGTGTTGGGCGGCTTGGGCTGGGGCCTGTATCGCTTTTTAAATCGCGGCAAGAGTATGAAAAAGTCCCCCAATTATTCACTAGGAAAGGTCTGACATGGCTTGGAACGATGCCTACAAATACGTACGTGGGATAGCAGCACGACACGGTATCGCAGAGGGCGAAAAACGCGAAGACCAGAGCCTGCCTCTGGGCGCGCGCATAGGCGGCATACTGAGTCTGCAAATGACACCGTTTATTCACGCCAACACCAATGGCTCGCTGATGCAGATACCGGCATTGGCAGACAATTTGATCAAGGCCGTGAGCCGCGTCGATCTGGATATGAACGGCATGCTGTATCGCTATTACCTGTCCACCGGTGACGACGACAGCGCTGCGGATCAGGCGCAGGAAAAGTTTTTACAGCTGTACCAGGATAGCGAAGGCAAGGTCAGCGAACTGATGTACTGCACCCGTCTGACCCGTATGATCCCGGAAAGCGCCGAAGACCAAGAGGCCTTCATGGGCAGCGCCGGCTATGGTCTGGGCGATAAAACCTATACCCTGTGGCGCGAACAATTAGCTGGGCTGGGTTGGGATGAGGCCGATTTGGGCGCGGTGTTTGCCGATGCCGACAGCCTGACTTACCAGCGCGATGCGGGTAACCCGGCGGCCGAGTTTGTGCCACCGTTTAAAGGTACAGAAACCCGTATCGATGATGCCGCTGGCGAACATGGCTTGAAGCAGCAAATCATCTTTATGCCGTATAGCCGCGATGTGGCGGGCACGCCAGAATATTTATTGATCAGCACCGAGATTGTGGCGGATCAGGATGGCGATGCGACACGCCGTGGTATCCATGTCGACTTCATGATAGGGCTGCCTTTAGCGCAAGACCGTGTCGTGATTCAATAGTAAAAAACAGCAGCACGAGTAGTAAGCAGGTAAAAATCTTTGCACCGATAAATGTAGTAGCTGGATAATTTTCTAATTCTTGAGGAAATAAAAATGAGTAATTTAAATGGTTGGGGCCTGACAGCACGTTTGATTTCTAAACATTTCGGTGTTTTGGGCGACAAAATTTCTGAAGCCATCGCCAATTTTGATCCGGAAACGGCGACCGAAGCAGATCGCGATCGTTTGGCCGATACGCTGCGCCAAACCGCGCAAAAGCTGGCGGCCGCGCGCGCCTCTTTCGACAAAGAACACGATGATGTGGTCAAGCTACGCACCCTGATCGCCACCGATGAAAAAGCGCTGGAAGTGTTAGCCGACAGGCTGGCATCAGGCAAAATCTCGGAAGCGACTGTCACCATGTTCTGCGACGAGCTGGAAGCGAATAAATCACGTTTGCCGGTAGAACTGCAAGAAGAGCAGGATGCGCAAGACTACATGAACGAGCTGCAAAAAATCGTCGAC
>JAYVJD010000059.1:0-2044 GCA_043769625.1 Pseudomonadota bacterium
TCGATTACACCGTTCGCGTGAAGAACAACACGCTGCTCATTTTGCCAGCTTCGACCAAGTTGGTCGATAATCTGCCAGCAGGTTTTGCTTACGTCGTAGGCAGTGCTCGTGTCGGTGGTGTGGCCTTGGCTAATCCGCAGGGTGGAGTAGGGCCGCGTATTGAGTTCTTGCTACCAGAGTTTGCCATTGATGAAGAGAAAATACTGACGTATCGAGTCAACGTCGGCCACGGTGCATTGCAAGGCGATGGCGTAAATCGTGCACAAGCTTTCCATCCAAAAGCGATTTCCAATATTGCCACTGCCAAAGTCACCGTATTGCCCGGTGTGTTCAGCGACAAGGGTTACATCATCGGTAAGGTTTTTGTCGATTGCAACCGCAATCGTTTGCAAGACGATAGCGAGCTCGGCATTCCCGGCGTGCGCCTCTACCTCGAAGACGGCACTAATACCGTGACCGACGCAGAAGGCAAGTATAGTTTGTACGGTATCAATAATCGTACCCACGTATTGAAACTCGATACCACGTCGATGCCGGCCAATGCTGAATTGATTACATTATCCAATCGCAATGCGGGCGACCCGGGTAGCAGTTTTGTCGATTTGAAAGCGGGCGAATTATTCAAGGCCAATTTTGCCGAAGGTTCCTGTACCGCGTCCATTTTGGAAGACGTAAAAGCGCGCCGCGAAAAAGCGCTCACGCAGGGCGATGAAACCGATCGCCGCTTTAAAGATAAACTCGAAGCCGATGCCGTTATCCGTCCGTTGTCTGACGTAAAAGCGCAACCCGCCAGCGGCGTACTCGGCGCAGGTCCGTTGCCGCCAGAGTCGTTCCGTCCTCTATTGCCAGCAGGTAGTGCGGCGCGTAGCGAAGCGAACCTGTCCAAGTCTGCATCATCGGCTGCCGCTACACCGGCGATTGAAATGGAAAAGCTGCTGGAGAATCTCGATAACAGTTTGGGTTTCATCGGCTTGAAAAACGGCGATACCTTGCCGATTTCGCAAACTAATATTCGTGTCAAAGGTACCGAAGGTTCGACGTTTAAGTTGAGCGTAAACGGTAAGGAAGTATCCAATAGCCGTGTCGGTAAAAAGAGTGTGCTCGCCGATAAACAATTGTTGGCATGGGAATACATCGGTATCGGCCTCGCACCGGGCGAAAATAAAATTGTCGTGGAGCAAGTCGATTCGTTCGGCAATGCGCGCGGCAGTCAAAACGTAACGCTGATTGCGCCGGATAAGTTGGGCAAATTACTGATTGAGACCCCGGTTGGCGTCTCCGCCGACGGCGTGTCGCAAGCCAAAATTACCGTGAAGCTTTCCGACGCGAATGGTGTGCCAGTTACTGTACGCACGGCGTTGACGCTCGAGGCCAGCGTAGGTCGTTGGCAAGTGGACGATCTGAATAAGGTCGAGCCAGGTGTGCAAGTATTTATCGAAGGCGGCCAGGCAGAGTTTATGCTCCAGTCCCCGCAAAATCCGGGCGAAAGCGTAATCAAAATATCGTCGGGTATTTTGGAAGCTGAAGCGCGCGTTGATTTTCTGCCGGACTTGCGCCCATTGATTGGTGCGGGTGTGGTTGAAGGCGTGCTCAATTTACGCAAACTGAATACCAATGCCCTAGTCCCTTCGCGCTCGCAAGATAATTTTGAACAGGAAATCCGTCACTTTGCCAAAACCAGTGGCGACGGCAAGCGTGATGTCGGTGCCCGTGCGGCGTTTTTCCTCAAAGGAAAAATTAAAGGCGAATATTTGCTGACCTTGGGCTATGACTCTGACAAAGACAGCAAAGAACGTTTGTTCCGCGACATTCAACCGGATGAGTTTTACCCCGTCTATGGCGACTCTTCAGTGCGCGGCTTTGATGCGCAATCGACCGGCAGATTTTATGTGCGCGTGGATAATAACAAATCGTATTTGTTATACGGCGATTTCACCACGCTGGCGAATACCGATTCGCGCCGTCTGGGAAATTACAATCGTAGCCTGACCGGCCTGAAAGAGCATTATGAAAACGGCGCAGTTTCGATTAATACCTTTGTTAG
>JAYVJD010000060.1:0-14073 GCA_043769625.1 Pseudomonadota bacterium
CTAGGTATTTCGAATGGAAAATTCACGACCACATTATTATTTCTATTTCCAATATGCTGGACGCTATGGATTTTTTCAGCTCTTATAGATTCGACGAAATCTCTTCTTAAATTGGGGGCGCTTTGGCTGGTTATTGATTTCGGAACACTAGTTCTACTTCATCTAATATTAACCAATCCAAATATTTCCTCCGGCCCAAAGGGAGACGATGTCGCTTTTGTCGTAGCCTTCTCGCCTTTGGTTTGGTTATCAATGGGGGTTACGACATACTTCCAGGAGTTCACGCAAAGTTTGCTAGCGATTGCCAACTCTTTTCAACAGCCAGATATTGTGGCAGTAAATTGGGCAGGCATTTCTATTTTGACGGCTATTCCGTCATTGATAATCGTTTTTTTCGCCCGCTTTTTCGCCCTCATCATTACGAAATGCTTGATTTGGTGGAAGAGAGGCATAAGGTAATTTGAAATATGAAAGGGAATTAGACGAATATCCAGTAGGTCAAATGTCATGGGAAGTCCTCCAATGACTGCTTTTTAAAGCGGCGCCATCTGCTTTCGAAATTCGCGAACGTCTGCTCTTGCGATTTTGACGCTTTGAATGCGCACTCGCCCGTAAGCTGCCGCTCGGATTGATTTAAAAGCGGAAGATGTTCGGTTGAGCTGCAATCGTTATTTGTTGTCCGAGGCAGATTTCATTTCACAATATCATGCGGCTCGGTGGCGAAGGCAATTGATAGTCCGCCCGGCCCGACGTTGACAGCTGCTGTGGTGCTCATTACTGCGCGCAGAATGGTGATGCCTTTTTTCGCAGCAGTTAAGCGCAGGTTTTCATATTCAGGCAAGGCGGTAATCGCATCCGGGTCGCCGCCGTAGCTGATGCACATGACGTTGCATTTGAGTCCGCGTTCCATTTCTGCGATAGCGGTTTTGAATAGTCGTTCTACGCCGTTATCGAAGCCGCGTACTTTTTCGACTGGCCCGGTCTCGCCGTTGTAGCCGAGCAGGATCGGTTTGATGTCGAGTGCGGTGCCGAGTGCGTAGCTGATAAAGCTGACGCTATTGTCGCCTTTCTTTTTTGCGTTGCTGCGTAGATGGGTTAATTCTGCCGGCATGAGGTAGGCGTACGTGGTCGCGGTGAGGGCTTCGAGGCGATGATAAATTTCCATTGTATTCGCGCCGCGCTTCACCATCTGCGCGGCTTCTGCCACCATCACGCCTTGTCCGGTGAAAAAATTTTTGCTATCGACGACGCGCAGCATGAATGGACCGGGTATATTCGCGATTTTACGTAAGTCTTTGTATTTATTAAGAATTTTGAACGATGCTTGCATCGCATTTTCGTAAATTTTACTGCGCGTGCTTGATACCGTGATACAAAAAACATAATCGAATTCGGTGATCAGCTTCGACAGAAATAATTCTTCGATTTGTTGCGCCGAGAACGGAATCGATTCGTGGCTGTTGGCGGGGTCCGATAAATGCTGCGCATAAAATTCCAGCGTCTCGACTGGGTCACGTCGATCGGTTAACAGCGCGTCGCCGCTGCGGATCGAAATCGGCATGATGACAATATTGTGATCCTGGATAAATTGCTTTGGTAGATCGCAGGCCGAGTCGGTGACGATGCCAATTCTCATGTGGTTTCCCCTTGATATTTTTGCTGCAGGCTTATGCTCAGGCAATGCGCGGCGGCTGTCAACCGCTGGACTGTTTTACGTGCGCAGCAGGTCGAGCAAATCGGACTGAATCTTTTGCCGGTTGACGGCATCGGCCAAATGATCGCCGCTAATCACCAGCGTATCTTCTACGCGCTCTCCCAGCGTTACGATGCGCGCATCTTGCAGACTGATATCGTGGCGTAATAACACTTGCGAAATTTGCGACAGTAAGCCTAGGCGATCGCCAGCGATAATCGATAGTTGGTAATTGGCGCGGCGCTCGTCGGCTTCGATAGTGACGGCAGGCTCGATGGGGAAAGCGCGCAAATGACGGCTGATGCGCGCCTTGCCCGGCATATCAATCGGCGCTTGATTGGCGATGCGTTCAGCCAGCGCAGTCTCGATGAAATTAAGAATGTCGCGGTAATGGGTCGCGGTGGCGTCATGCGTATCCATGATCTGAAAGCTGTCGAGCGCGTAACCGTGGCGCGTGGTGTAAATTTTTGCGTTGATGATGTCGTAGCGCTGGCGCTCGAAGAACGCGCAAATACGCGCGAATAAACCTTTTTGGTCCGGCGTATAAATGAGCACTTGTATGCCCTCACCAATCGGCGACAGTCGCGCTTTGACCCAAGTGTCGGCAGCGGATTTTTTGCCGAGCAAGCTGCGAGTATGCCAGGCGATTTCGCCTGCTTCAAAGCGTTGGAAATAGCGTTCGTCCAAATCTTCCCATAGCTTATTCCCGGCCTCGTCGCTGATGGCGTATTGGCGCAGGATGCGTAGCGCTTCATCTTTTTTGCCTAGGTTAGCCTCAGCAGAAATCTCTTCGCCGCCGCGTAGCACACGCAACGACGCGCGGTATAAATCTTCCAGCAATTTCGCTTTCCACGCGTTCCAGACTTTCGGGCTGGTGCCGCGCACGTCGGCGACAGTGAGTAAATACAAGGCCGTGAGCCAGCGCTCGTTACCGGCGAATTCGGCAAACTTGCGGATTACATCAGGGTCGGACAAATCTTGTTTTTGCGCGACGGCGGACATTTTTAAATGGCTTTCCACCAGCCACACGACCAGCTTCCAATCTTCTTCCGGCAGGCCGTGGCGTTTGGCAAACCGCCGCGCATCGACCATGCCGAGCTCGGAATGATCGCCGCCGCGCCCCTTGGCGATATCGTGAAACAGCGCGGCCAATAATAGTAATTCTGGCTTTTCGAATGCGTTATACAGCTGGCTGCAAAACGGGAATTCGTGCGCGAATTTGGGCACAGCGAAGCGTCGCAGATTACGCAGCACCATCAAGATATGTTCATCGACGGTATAAACGTGAAATAAATCGTGTTGCATCTGACCGACAATTTTGCCAAACGCGGGAATGTAGCGACCCAGAATGCCGTATTGATTCATCCGTCGCAGGACGAAGGTTACGCGTTGCGGCTGGCGCAAAATCTGCATGAACAAAGCCTGATTTTTTTCATCGCTGCGAAATTCAAAATTGATTTTGTTTTTCGCGCGCCAGAGCGCGCGCAAGGTCTCAGCAGAGACGCCTTTTAAATCGGCATGCTTTTGGAGCAATAAGGAAACTTCGAGAATGGCGGCCGGGCGTTGGTTAAACAGATTCAAATCAATCGCTTCGAGCAAACTATTGCGCGAACGAAAATCGTCATTGATCGGGGTCGTTTGCGCCAGCGCATTCGGGTCGATACGCGCAGAGAGATTTTGAAGCAGGATGGTGTTGAGTTGGCCGATCACTTTCGCGTTGCGGTAGTAGGCGCGCATTAAGCCTTCGCTGATGCGCTGTCCGCGTTTCGCTTTCACGTGCATTTGTTCAGCGAGCTCGCTCTGGTAATCGAATAGCAGGCGGTCTTCGCGCCGATTGGCGAGGTAATGCAAACGGATACGGATATTTTGCAGCAAGCGTTCGCGGCGCACCAGTACGCGCGCTTCGAATGGCGTGATGAGATTTTGTTGGGCTAATTGTTCCCAGTTCGCGCCGCATTGCGCCGCTTGCGAGAGCCATAAAATATTATGTAAATCGCGCAAGCCGCCGGGACTTTCTTTGACATTCGGCTCGAGATTAAATGCCGTATCTTGAAAGCGTGCGTGGCGTTGCGTTTGCTCGTTTAATTTAGCGGCAAAAAATTTACTCACGTCACGGCTCTGTGCCAACTCGTTGCGCATTCGCGCGAAAAGTTTTTCATCACCGTAAATCAAGCGCGCTTCTATCAGCGTGGTTTCGATGGTCACATCTTTTTTGCTCTCGCCGATACAGTCTTGCACCGAGCGCACACTATGGCCCACTTCAAGACCGCAATCCCACAGCGTGCTGACCAGCTTTTCAATTTTGACCAAGGTCGAGTCGAGGACGTTATCGGAAATCAATAGCAGCACATCAATATCGGAAAAGGGATAAAGCTGCCCGCGCCCATACCCGCCGACGGCAATCAGGGCAGCATCGGCAGGCATGGCGGCGTCTCGCCAAAGATCGGTCAACAGTTTGTCGATGAGACTCGCGTGCTCGGCGAGCATTTGCGCCGGGTCGGCGTCGGAAAGATAGTTTTGCTTCAGGGCGGTGCGCGCTGTCTGCAACCGCAGACGTAATGCGGAGGTAGGCGAAGGGGAGGCTTCAGCCAGAGGAATGCTCGACATACATCAAGCCGGCGCAGGCGTGCCGGCGGAAACCGTCAATACTTCATAACCCGTGTCGGTCACTAATACCGTGTGTTCCCATTGCGCCGACAGCGAGTGATCGCTGGTCACCACGGTCCAGCCATCGGCGAGCATACGGATGTCGCGCTTGCCTGCGTTGATCATCGGCTCAATGGTGAAAATCATGCCGGCGATCAGCTTGAGTCCTGTGCCGGCGCGGCCGTAGTGCAATACTTGCGGCTCTTCGTGAAACGTTGTGCCGATGCCGTGGCCGCAAAATTCGCGCACCACGCTATAGCCGTTACTCTCAGCATGTTGCTGTATCACCGCGCCGATGTCGCCGAGAAACGCACCGGCTTTGACTTTTTTGATGCCGCGCCACATGCACTCGTAAGTGATTTGCGCGAGACGCTTGGCCTGGATCGACGTCTCGCCGACGAAAAACATGCGGCTGGTGTCGCCGTGATAACTATCCTTGATCACCGTCACGTCGATGTTCACTACATCGCCATTCTTCAACACCTTGTCGCCGGGAATGCCGTGGCATACCTGATGATTCACCGATGTACACACCGACTTCGGATAAGGCTTGTGGCCCGAAGGCGCGTAGTTGAGCGGCGCGGGAATCGTGCCTTGCACATCGACCATGTAATCGTGACACAACTTGTCCAACGCGCCGGTGGTGATGCCGGGCTTCACATGCGGCGTAATAAAGTCGAGCACTTCCGAAGCGAGCTTGCCGGCGACGCGCATTTTGGCAATGTCTTCAGGGGTTTTGATAATAATGGAGGACATCAGCATAGCAATTTCCACAGCGAATTTTAATGAAGCAAGTATAGCAATTTGCAACGCGGATTGTATCGGTGCGAACCATGCACTAAGAGATTAATTTCTATATCTATTTGATTATATTGAACTATTTATAATGCCGCGATTCATCCTTTTTGATTCTGAGATTTGAAACGTCCGCTAATGAAGTCACGCCGCGCCGCGTGCTTGGTTGCTCGACCGGTGACGCGTTCGCGCCACATGCGGAAACTCGACGCTTTCATTTCACGCCGCATCAACTGAATCACTTGCGATTCCGACAAACCAAATTGCAGTTCGATTGCCTCAAACGTCGTGCGATCTTCCCACGCCATTTGAATCACTCGATCGATGGTTGCCTTTTCCAGCTCAGGTAATTCCATAAGTAACCTTTTCGTAAAGGGAGCGACATTCTTCCCTCGAATATTCCGTAGGGTGCACCGCGTGCGCACGGCGCACCCTACCGCCTATTTGGCTTTGGATTTATGTTCGTACAAAACATCAGTGCAAACTAAACCCGTCCCGCGCTTTGTCGGCCGGATAACGCAAGCCCCAGTGCTCGCGCAGCGCGTCCATGGTTTTGATAATGGTTAGGGTTTCGTTAAGTGGCATGACCGAGCTCTCGGTTTTGCCTGCGCGGATACAGGCCATGACTTCTTCGGCTTCGTAGCCGTAACCATTACCTTCTATCGGCAGATGAATCGTCTCATCAGGCTTCCCGTTCAGACTTAGCGTCATCCGATCGGGACGATGCATGAAGCGGTGCAGGCGCATAGTGCCTTGGCTGCCCATGATGACGGCCTCGACGGGCGAATCGATGCGGTTGCTCGAATACAGCGTCGCCATGCGTCCATCGCTATAGCCCATGAGGATGGTGTTCTGTTCATCGACGTTAGATTTGCCGATGTGGGCCATGCCGGTCATGCGTTCCGGCGCGCCGAAAATCATCGATGCGAGATTGAGCGGATAGACCCCGATGTCGAGCAAGGCGCCGCCGCCAAGCTCGGCGTTAAATAAGCGCCCATGCGGATTGAAGGGAGCGTTAAAACAAAAATCCGCTTGCAACATGCGCACTTCACCGATGCGCTTTTGCGCCAGCAGCGCGCGCAATTTAACGCTCAGTGGAATAAAACGTGTCCACATGGCTTCCATTAAAAATAGTTTTTTCTCGCGCGCCGTGTCGATCATCAATTGCGCTTCATGCGCGTGCATGGCGAATGGTTTTTCGCACAGCACATGCTTGCCGGCGTTAAGACACAGCAAAGTATTTTCGCAATGTAACGGATGCGGCGTGGAAATATAAATTACATCGACATCTTTATCCTGCGCCAGCGCGGCGTAGCTGGCGTGTCGGTGCGGAATATCAAATTTTTCGCCAAACGCATCTGCGTTTTTTTGCGTGCGCGAGCCGACGGCGACCAGCTCGGCGTTATCGAGCAACGGTAAATCCGTCGCGAACGAATTGGCGATATTGCCCGTGCCCAAAATGCCCCAGCGGATTTTTTTAGCCACGATATTGTTTCGCCGAGTTGATAATCGCATCAACATCCTGCTGCGTAGTTTTCCACGAGCAGACAAAGCGCGCGCCGCCGCCGATGAAGTCGTAAAACGCCCAGCCTGCTTCGCGTAAGTGTTTGGCCAATGGCATGGGCATATCGACAAACACTTCGTTGCCGTCGGTCGGGTGCACCAGTTTGCAGCCGGGAATTTGCGTGAATTGTTGGGAGAGCGAGGCGGCGCAAGCGTTGGCGTTGCGCGCATGTTTCAACCACACATCATTCTGTAACATGGCGACCCAAGGCGCGGCGAGAAAGCGCATTTTCGATGCAAGCTGCCCGGCTTGTTTGCAGCGGTAGGCGAATTCTTCGGATAATTTTTTATCAAAAAACACCACGGCGTCGCCGATAGGCATGCCGTTTTTGGTGCCGCCGAAACATAACACATCGACACCGGCTTTCCACGTCATGTCTTTGGGCGAAATATTTTGTGACGCAAGCGCGTTGGCAAAGCGCGCGCCGTCCATATGAACCTTCAAATTATTCGTTTTAGCGATATTGCATAACTCATTGATTTTATTTAATTTATAGGCGGTTCCCGCTTCGGTTAATTGGGTTATCGACAGCACGCGCGGCTTGGGGAAATGCATGTCATTGCGTGAAGTGATGAGTTGCTCGACATTTTTCGTATCGAGCAAACCGTGCGCGCCGGTGGCGGTGAGGATCTTCGAACCATTGGAGAAAAACTCCGGTGCGCCGCACTCATCAACCATGATATGCGCGTGTTCATGCGCTATCACGCTATGATACGACTGACACAAAGTCGCCAGCGCGAGCGAGTTGGCCGCCGTGCCGTTGAAGACAAAATACACATCGCAATCGGTTTCAAAAATATCACGGATTAAATTTGCGGCGCTCGTCGTGAGATCGTCTGCGCCGTAAGAAGATTTGTAACCTTCGTTGGCTTCGATGATGGCCTGCATCACTTCGGGGCAAGCGCCCGCTGTGTTGTCGCTGGCGAAGTGGTAGTTCATGCTGGATTCCTCATAATTTAAATTTTATTTTCTATGCTAACGTATATTGTTATCCACAGTTGAATAGGCGCGGCTAGGCGACGCGTCTAACCCGTTTATTGTACTACCCAACGGCATTGTAAAAAACTGTGTCAACGGCAACGAAACGTGCGCGTTGAGAAATGGCAAGCCATCGCTATGCTTGTGTAGCAGCGCCAGTCAAAGAAGGTTTCAGTCGAACCTATGGACGGTTTCCAGCCGCCCGCTCGGCAGTGCAATCTTGGCTCATCAATTATTCCTGCAACCTAAAACGGGCTAGGTTTCGGCTTATCCCGTTTTCAAAAAGGAGAACTACATGATGAACATCGAGCAACCATCGCAGCAAGACCTTTTTCCCACCTCAGCAGTTCTCGCCAGCGCCAGCGCATTGGCACTCGCAGCCTGCGCAAGCAGCACGGACAAAAGTGACGACGGCGGCATTACGCCAACGCCGTTGACTACAACGCAGGTCACGCAATTTTTAGGTAAAGCCGGATTCGGCGCAACCAAAGAAGAACTGGCGCGCGTGCAGGCGCTTGGTTTGCAAGCGTGGTTGCAAGAACAATATGCGCTGCCGCGCGAGACATCACATTGGGATTGGCTGGTAGCCAAGGGATATAACGCAGAAATTTTTGCCAATACAGCGACCGGTTTTGATAACACTGTATGGCGACAACTCATCAGCAGCAAAGACGTATTGCGTCAGCGCGTTACTTTGGCCTTATCGGAAATCATCGTCGTTAGTATCAATGGTTTGGTTGGGCGTTGGAGAAACTTTCACGGCGCTGCTTACCTCGATGTTTTGGCCGATAACGCCTTCGGCAATTACCGAACGCTGCTGGACAAAATTTCTACCTTGCCAGCAATGGGGAATTACCTCACTTTTCTGAATAACACCAAAGCCAATGCGACCACCGGTACGCAACCGGATGAAAATTACGCGCGCGAATTGATGCAGCTTTTTACCGTTGGTTTGTATCAGTTGAACCTCGATGGCACGCTGCAAAAAGACGCAGCAGGCAAGCCGGTAGAAACGTATGACCAGGAAGATATCAGCGGACTAGCCCGCGTATTTACCGGGTGGGTACTGGACGGCAATGACAACACCACGCCCGATCGATTGCGCAGGGCTATAGTTCAAACACCGGCGAAACATGAGCTCGGCGCAAAAACGTTTCTCGGCGCGACGATACCGGCCGGCACGGATGGCGTACAAAGTTTGAAGCTGGCGCTGGATGCGATTTTTGAGCATCCGAATCTTGCGCCTTTTATCAGCAAGCAATTGATTCAGCGTTTGGTAGTCAGCAATCCGAGTCCGGCGTATGTGCAACGCATCGCGACGCTATTCAATAATAACGGCAGCGGCGTGAAGGGCGATATGAAAGCTGTGATCAGTGCCATTCTTACCGATAGCGAAGCGCTCACACCATCCGCCACCAGCGCTGGCAAGTTACGCGAACCGATTGTGCGATTTGTATCGTGGGCGCGCGTGTTTGGCGCGACCTCGCCGACGGATATTTGGGATATCGGCAATACATCCGACCCGGGTAATCGCCTGGGCCAAAGCCCGGTGCGCAGTGAAAGCGTGTTTAATTTTTTCCGACCGGGCTATGTGCCTCCGGGTACGGCGATTGCGCAGCAAGGCTTGGTCGCACCGGAATTTCAAATTTCCAATGAATCGAGCGTGGCAAGCTATTTGAATTATATGCAGGGCGCGATTCAATCTGGCCGCGGCGAGGTGAAGGCCAACTACGCAGACTGGCTGCCCCTGGCGGGCGATGCGCAAAAGTTGCTCGACCAAATCAATCTGCAGCTCGCAGGCAGTGCCGTGTCCAGTACCACTATTACCACGCTCAAAACCGCTGTGGACACCATTTCCATGACGACAGCCAGCGGCCCGTTACAACGTGTTCAAGCCGCTATCTTGTTAATGATGGCCGCGCCTGAATTCATCGTGCAAAAATAATGGAGAGGAATATCATGAAATCGTACCCTACCAATTCATCCCGTCGAGAATTTTTGAAGCGTAGTTCCGCCTTAGCCATCGCTGGCGGCGCTGCCCCCTTAGCGCTGAATCTTGCCACGATGAGCGACGCTGCTGCGCAAACGGCGACCGATTATAAAGCCATCGTCTGCGTGTTTTTGTATGGCGGCAATGACTACGCCAATACCCTCGTACCCTATGACACAGCCAGCTACGACGCATATCAAAAATTGCGCCCCGTGTTGGCTTATCCGCGCGCGAGCCTTGATGCAACGGCGTTGAGCGAAACAGCAACATTGCCCGCCGGCGCGACCTTCTTAAATGGTTTGCAATACGCGTTGGCACCTGAACTTGCGCTGATGAAACCCCTATTCGATGCGGGAAAAATGGCGGTGATGCTGAATGTCGGCACTCTCATCGAGCCGACGACGAAAATTCAATTCGCCAACAAGACCGTCAAGCTGCCGCCGAAACTTTTTTCGCATAACGATCAACAGAGCGCGTGGCAAAGCAGTTTGCCCGAGGGCGCGACCAGCGGCTGGGGTGGACGCATGGGCGATTTGTTCGCGGCAGGTAATACCAATAGCACGTTTACTTGTGTGAATATTTCCGGTAACGCTGTCTTTCTTTCCGGCAAAAGCGCGGTGCAATACAAAGTGACTTCAACCGGTAGCGTACCGATCAGCGGGGTTAAAAATGCGCTGTATGGTTCGAAGGCCTGCAGCGATGCGCTGAAAGCCTTAATCACGGCACCGTCGTCACAACTATTTGAAAGCGAACTCACGCGCATCACGCAGCGCTCGATCACCGCGAACGACACGCTCACCAGCGCACTCACCACCATACCCGCCATTGTTACGCCGTTTACCGCGACCAACCCGCTGGCGCAACAATTACAAATGGTGGCGAAAATGATTGCCGCGCGCGATACGCTGGGGGCAAAACGCCAAGTATTTTTTGTCAGCATCGGGGGGTTTGATAATCATGATGGACTCAACACAGCGCATCCGCTGTTATTAACCAACGTCGCCGATGCGCTGAGCAGTTTTTATACAGCGACTGTTGAATTGGGCATCGCCAATCAGGTCACCGCATTTACCGCCAGCGATTTTGGTCGCACGCTGGTGGGCAACAACGATGGATCGGATCACGGCTGGGGGAGCCATCATTTTGTCGTCGGCGGCGCGGTGAAAGGCCAAGCGTTCTATGGCAAGCCACCAGCAGTGGCGAACAACGGGCCGGATGATGTGGGTCAAGGACGCTTGCTGCCGAGCATCGGCGTGAATCAATTCGGCGCAACCTTGGCCAGTTGGTTCGGCGTCGCGCCGACCGATCTTGCTACTGTGCTACCGGACATTACCAACTTTACGACGAAAAATTTGGGGTTTGTCTGAAGAAGTTAAGTTCAGGAAATGGTTTTACGAACGAAGGGGATTTTGCTCATCGCATAAACTATGATCGCGCTGACTATGAAGGTGGCAATGGTCCAGCTGATGGA
Source organism: Pseudomonadota bacterium (assembly GCA_043769625.1). Taxonomy (GTDB): domain Bacteria; phylum Pseudomonadota; class Gammaproteobacteria; order Burkholderiales; family JBEEJL01; genus JBEEJL01. The sequence continues at coordinate 11,138 of JAYVJD010000060.1, forward strand.
ATAAAAGGGTAATGAAGTGTAAACGGGCTCAAGGAAATCGCGGACCAGTATGTGGATGACATAGATGCCGAGCACATAGGGTGCCAGACGGTAAATTCTGCTCGTCGTGCCGATTGACGGCACGGCGAGTGCAATGAACATAGCGCCCAATCCCAACAATATCGTCCCGACGAGATAATCATTTCCTGCCATGGGCATGGCGGGGTTGATGCTATGCAAATAGTGCGCTTCGATCCATTGCATAACGTAGCCGAGCACGAAAATCGCCAAAGCTACACTGAGCTTAGGTCTGATATTTTTGTACGCCAGCCAAGCGCCCATGGCCACAAATAGCGTGCTGAAAAACGGACCATTTCGGGCATCAAACGCAATATGCATTCCCCAGTCGAAATTCGCATAGGGCTTGGCCAACAGCGCGAAAATAAATAGCGAAACCGCCAGTAGCATAAATGTTTCAAACTGATTAAAGCGCAACGAAAACGCCAGTAATAGTTGCGCGCAAATTAGAGCGGGTAAAAACCATAGATGAAAACCCGGACCTTGAAACAGATGAAATATCGGGCGTTGATGAATGTCCATCAGGCTCAAATGAAATTGCTTCAGTAGCTCTGGCAACCAGCCATTTTGCGCCAAGTTTGCCCAATTCTTCGGGATGAAGGCGGGTGCCAGTGCATAGACGCAACTCCAGATGAGAAAAATCAACGCCAGATGTTTTGCCGTAGTCAGCGCCATCGCTGTTGCGTCGCCACCAGCCAAAGCTTTCTGCGTGAAGAAATAGCCAGACGAAATAAAAAAGAACGGCACGGCAAAACGGTTAAATAATTGCACCCAGACATACGCGTCGGGTGTGGTCCAAAAAGCGAAAGAATGGATGCCAACCACGGACAAAATGGCGAGCACGCGGAATGAATCGACACTGTTAATACGCATAATTGAAATTTTTTCTGATTGTTATTAAATACGCGCCAAAGCGCAGGCTGATTTATTTGCAATTGTCTTTCGCGTGCACGCCCATGCTTTCTTCAATTATATCGACTGCCTCTTCGTTCATGTCCATATTGAGATTGTCGTCGCTCAAAACATCTTCGGTCAGCACCCAGGCGCGGCAGGGATTTTTGCCCATTTGTTGTTGCGCTTTGACCAAGTTCACTATCATTGCGACGGTAAAGCTGTCGGACATTTGTGCTTTGGCTTTCTCCAGCATGGGTAATGCCTTCTGTGATTGCGCGGGATCGTCGAGCGCCATCAAATAGCCGAGGGCGAATTGTTCTTCCGGGCCGATGGCATCGGCATTAAATGTACCGCCGGCATTTTTCGCCAGATAGTCGCGGAAAATTTTGGCGTTTTGTTGTTTGCTTTTGTTGTTCAACACATTGATGACGGCGGCCTTTTCCGCGATAGGATTTGGCGCGGCGAGAAATGCAGCGAGTTCGTTGGTGATTTTTCCCGCTGCGCGTGCTTGTTGCACAGCGGGTGTGTTGGCGTAAGCGGTATGAAAATCGACGGCGAGTGGTGAGGCAGCAAAGGCAGAGTTTGCTGTAAATAAAATCGCTGCAGTTGTCATGCTTAGAATAAATTGTTTCATGTTGATTGCTCCTGCGGGGTGTCAAAAAATGAATATGCGCTTTGAGCACGTTGTGAATTGTTCAGAGGGATTCTATACCCATCCCCACCCTAACCCTCCCCTTGAAGGGGAGGGGATTTCTGCGGCGTGCAATACAGCCTTTTTGTAAAATAGCGCATAGGTTAAGCGACTTAGTTGAATGGTTTGTTACGTCTAGTAAGCAAATAGCTAAAAGCAAAATAAATGACTGTGCCCAGAAGACCGCTATAGATGCAAAGTTTGTGAAGCGCTTCAATGGAAATGAGTCCTAACAACCCGTTTGATTGTGCAAACGGCAATAGAGGTTCCATGTCCGTGTGCATAATGCTGTCCAAAATCACATGACTGTATGAACCAATAAACGCACTTAAAAAAGCGACCCACCACCGAATGTTCATTCCGCGCTGGGCGCCATTTGTAAAAATGATCAGCGCCCATTGCGAAATATATTTTCCAGTAACCGCAGCGAGTACAGCGATTAGAGTTGAGCCAACATAGGTGTGGGTGAAGCCGTGTAATTTCCCCTCTCCTGTCACAATAGCAATCAATGGTTGAAGGTCCATTACGATCTGAGTCCAGCCAAACAACATAAGGCTGAAGCTGCCTTGTAGTAGCGCTTTGACCAGAACTCCTGGCCCCATGTGAAATGGAGTAAATGGCACTATATTTTCCTAAGTATCGCCATGTATTTTAAGTTAAAAATTAAATAAAATCATATAGTTACAGCGTAGGTAATTTATAATCTTTAAACTGCTCACGCAGTTTATTTTTTTGTAATTTACCGGTCGCGGTGTGTGGCAGCGATTCGACAAAACTCACGTCATCCGGCGTCCACCATTTGGCGATTTTGCCGTCGAAGAATTTAAGCAGCTCTTCTTTCGTCACTTCGGCGCCGGGTTTTTTGACGACGATGAGCAGCGGACGTTCATCCCATTTCGGATGCGCGATGCCGATGACGGCGGCTTCGCCGACGGCGGGGTGCGCCATTGCGGCGTTTTCCAAATCAATCGAGCTAATCCATTCGCCGCCGGATTTGATCACGTCTTTGCTGCGATCGGTGATTTGCATATAGCCGTCCGGGTCGATGGTGGCGACATCGCCGGTGGGAAACCAGCCGTTTTGTAACGGATCACCGCCTTCGCCTTTGAAATATTCTTTGACGATCCACGGACCTTTTACCAGCAAATCGCCGAACGCTTTGCCGTCGCGCGGTAATTCTTTGCCGTCGCCATCAACGATTTTCATATCGACGCCGTATAGCGGACGACCTTGATTGAGCGAGAGTTTGAATTTGTCATCTTTGGAAAGATGGCGATGTTTTTCTTTCGGCGTG
>JAYVJD010000061.1:0-14066 GCA_043769625.1 Pseudomonadota bacterium
TGGCAAGCAGCAGGTTTTTTCGGATCGACGCGCGCATCGCCTGCGCGGAAATTATGGGCCAGATGCGTCAGTTCATCGCGCCAGATTTCGATACGCTGAGTTACTGTTGGCGGTTCTGCGCCATCAAAAATATCGTAGCCTTTTATTTTTGTTTCAAGACTAATGGGTTTATCGCTGATGCCGATAATGGCGTTCTCACCGATTTTCATTTTGCCGAAAAGCAAGGCGCTGACGGGCTGGTTGCTGGCGAGGGCATATAGCGGCAGCTGCGGCTCGTCGAGGCGGCCGGTGTCGTCTTTCCATGGCAAACTGAGCGGTTTACCGGTTTTGTAATCGGTAATCGCGACGCTACCGTCGAGCAATTGATCGACGCGGTCCTGACGTAATGTAATCGTGAGTCCAGCCAGCGGCAAAAATGTTTCGCTTTCTCTGCCAATTACGCTAAAGGGCAGACGTTGCTTTTCCAAAGTCAGCCAATCTTGAATCAGCGCCGTCAGACGGCGAATTTCCATGGCCTTAAAACGTTTGGGCAATGGGTGATGATTTTTTTGTTGCCAGTCTTCCAGGGCCTTGCTGGTGGCGTCGTGCACTTGTTGCGTTTGTTCTGCCTCGTTGAGCGCCAGCAATTTTGCCTGCGTCAGTAGCTTTAACCACAATAGTTCCATCGCTCGGTGCAGAATCTGTCCGCGCTCGGACGCGTCGAGACCGATGCGCGGCGTCGGCCAGGCTTGCGCGTTGAGGCGCACTTGCGCAAAAGCGCGGAACGGGCAAGCGGCTTGATACTTGAGCAAATTCGCGCCGCCACGAAATACATTGGCGGCTAATTCCGTCGCGGTGAAATCATTTTCCAGCTTTTCGATTTGTGCCGATTGCCGAATAGTTTGATACAAATTTGGCTGGCTACTATTTTTCGCTGGCATCAACGCTAACTGCGCCAACAAAGGCGAGGGGCGTAAGGCCTGGTCGTTTTCGCGCTGAGTATGACTCGCCATAATTTCATCGGCTGCCACGAGCAAATGCGCGGTGGCTTGCTGGGCGAATTGCCACGCGCCTTCTACAGAAGCTTGCGGAATGCCGACAGCAATCTGCGCGGCGAGAGGCAAAAACGGATTGGCACGCGCGCGTAAGGGCCAGGCGTCTTCGCTAAAACCTAGCAACCACAAATGATCAAATTGTTGCCCCAAAGCTTCGTACACGCCGAGCACTTGCACGGGCTCGTTGAAAGATTCCGGTTGAAACTGCTGTTCAGCGGCGAGGCTACGCAGCGTTGACAGGGCTTGGTGAAAGTCCACTTTTGCTGCGATGGCATCGGTGCTGATGAATTGATCCAGCAGCTCGCGCCAGCTTTTGACTAATTGAAATTCTTCGCTGGATAAACTGCGCTCACTCGGCCAGCCTGCACTTTCCAACAAGCTGGAAAATAATTTCGCCCATTCACGCGCAGAACAAAATTTCGGCAATTCGCCGCAGGCTTTTTGTATGGCTTCCAGTATTTCAGCCAGCTTGGGCGAATGTTGCGCGCGCGATGCGTTGTTGGCGATGCGCTGCACAGTGGCCATGGACGCGGTAAACGCGCGCGTATTGCATAAGGCGTAATCACACAGGCTGCGCGAATTGAATTCCGCTTCTGCGCCGCCAACATAAGGCGAGCGAATCAAGGCGGACCAGACCGAGGTTTCCAGCGACTGTTGCTTGAGTGATAACAAGTTGAACGCGGTGGCGATGAGGGGATATTGCAGCAACGCGATGCCTTGCGAAATATTAAACGGTCGCCGCGTTTCTGTCGGCTGTTGGCTGAAACCATGTGGCAATAATTTTTCTGGCGCCAGCACTTCATCGAACACGCGTTGTATTTGGTTTCGTTTCGCAGTGAGGTCGGGCACCACGATGCCGATACGGCAGGCGCGATTTTTTTCCAACCGGGCACGCGCCCAGTCTGCCGCAGCCCGAATTTCTTCCTTGGTCGTGACGAACTCGGTGCGCGAAGGCTGATTGGAAATGTGCGGCGGGGCGATAAATTCCAGTTTGCTGCCTGCCGCTTCCAGCGCGGAAAACAGCTCGCGCGATTGCGGGGTGATGGTTTCAAAACCGGCGAGGTAAATCTGCTTCGGTGCGGTAACAATCGTTGCGCGGATTTTTTCTGCAATCACATCGGGCAATTGCGCTAGGTCGATCCAGCTTTCTGCTTTGCAGCGCGTTTTATAATGCTGCGCCCAATCGGCATACTGCTGCGCGTCCAGCGTGGTCATCGCGCCTTGCACAAGCTTGATGCGCCACGCTTGTTGTAGCTGCCACGCTTGTTGCGCCAGTTTTGCGATGCTCGCGGGGCTCGCCGCAGAGTCTGCTGATAAATTTGCTCGCACAATCCGTTCCCACAATATTGATTCTTGAACGCTATTGAGCAAACGCGGAATTTTTTCGTCCGGCCATGCGTCAATCGCCTCTTGCCAACACAGTTGTAACCACGCGCCGAGCGGCATGATACGCGGCGAGGGCCAGGCCGTTTTTCCCGCCGCGATTTGTTGCGCATTATGTTCGGCAGCGAAGACCCGCGCGAGACGATTATTCGCCGTCAGCAGTAAGGTGTCGCTGTTGAAATCGGGTAAACTGCTCACGGAATAAAATTATAAAATTATAAAATTATTATTATATTCAAATAGTTACGTAATAATAAATTAGCGCTTTTGGTACTGCGCATTACCAAACATCATCTCACGCGCCTTGTCGTTTATCGGTCCTTCTTTGCGCAATTCGGTTAATACTTTTACGCCGCGTATCACGGCAGGCCGTGCGGCGATTTCATCAAACCATTTTTTCAGGTGCGGAAAATCCTCCAGCTTCTGGCCCTGTCGTTCGTAAGAGCGTAGCCACGGAAAGGTCGCGATGTCGGCGATGGAATAATCATTGCCGGCTAAATATTTTGTTTGCGCTAATTGTTTGTCGATCACGTTATATAAACGGCCGGCTTCTTTGGTGTAGCGGTCGATCGCGTAGGGAATTTTTTCCGGTGCGTAAATACGAAAGTGATGCGCTTGACCTAACATTGGGCCTACGCCGCCCATCTGGAACATCAGCCACTGCAAGGTGATGTAACGTTCGGCGATATTGTGCGGAATAAACTTGCCGCATTTTTCTGCCAGGTAAACCAGCATCGCACCCGATTCAAACAGCGAAAAATCTTTGCCACCGGGACCTTGGTGATCGACCATCGCCGGGATTTTATTATTCGGACTGATGCGCAAAAACTCCGGGGCGAATTGGTCGCCCGCACCGATGTCGATGGCATGGGCTGTATATTCCAGGCCGCATTCTTCCAGCATGATGTGGATTTTGTGGCCATTAGGGGTGGCCCAGGAGTAGAGATCAATCATTATTTGCTTTCTCAATAATGGGCGTCGCTTTTTGCGATGCCACATAAATAATAGAATCTTCAACGGCGCTCACATCGTGGCGCTCACCCGGTTCGGTAAACAGATAATCGTTTTCGCGCAGCGTCACGCCGCTGATAACGACGCTGCCCTTAATCACCAGCACTTCCTCTGTGCCGTGATGTTCATGCGTCGGGAAGCGCGCACCTTTAGCTAATCGCACCAAGGACGTTCTGCCACCCGTGTCATTTTGTCGCAATAAATTACGTTCGATACCGGCGTAATCCGTCGCGGTCCATTTTTGCTCAGGCGTTAGTTTGCTAAACATAGTCGTCTCCGAAAATTCAAAAAGTAATAATTTGTCGAACCGTGTGGCCGGACGCCAAACGATCAAAGCCGACGTTAATGTCTTCCAGTTTCAAGCGTTCGCTCATGAGTTTATTGACAGGTAATTTCCCCTGTTGAAATAAATTCACATAGCGCGGCACATCGCGCGCGGCTATCGATGAACCCATATAGCTGCCTTTGACGGTACGTTCTTCAGCGGTAAGGTTCACATGCTGCATCTGCCAGCGCGCATCGGGGTGGGGCAGGCCTGCGGTGACGGTGGTGCCGCCGCGTCGCGTGATGCGATAGGCGAGCTCCATCGCGTGGACCGAGCCGGCCATTTCAAAAGCGAAATCGACGCCGCCTTGGGTCAAGTCTTTCACTTGTTGAATCGCATCGGCGTCTTTGGCGTTGACCGTGGCTGTCGCGCCGAGTTGTTTCGCCATGTGTAATTTGTCGTCGTGTATATCCAGCGCAATGATTTCGCGCGCACCCGCGAGCACCGCACCGAGTACAGAATTCAAACCGACACCGCCCAAGCCAACTACCGCGACCGTGCTGCCTGCGTTGACTTTGGCGGTGTTGACCACTGCGCCGACGCCAGTCAGCACGGCGCAGCCAAACAATGCTGCCTCTTCAAACGGCAAAGAGGAATCGATTTTCACAATCGAGCCGCGATGGGCAACGGTGTATTCGGCAAAGGCAGCGACGCCCATATGGTGATGCACTTTCGCGCCGTTTTGCGATAAGCGACTGACGCCGCCCATCAATAATCCCGCGCCATTGGCAGCCTGTCCGGGTTCGCAATGCGTCGGCCGGCCTTCAACGCAAGGCAAACAGTGTCCGCAAGTCGCGGCGAAAATCATCACGACGTGATCGCCGATTTTCAGATCGGTCACGCCGGCGCCGAGTTCGACCACTTCACCCGAGGCTTCATGTCCGAGCACCATCGGCAATTGTCGTGGCCGATCGCCGTTGATCGTAGATAAATCAGAGTGACACAAACCCGCCGCACGGATTTTCACCAGCACTTCGCCCGCGCCAGGCGGCGCGAGATCGATGCTTTCGATTTTCAGCGGCTGGCTTTGCGCATAGGGCATCGGCAGCGACATGGTGTGTAAAACAGCGGCACGTATTTTCATAGCGCAAGCTTAGCCATACGCAAACGAGGCGCAGAAATTTTGCTGCATTGATGCTGGACGTCTGTCGGCATGATGTCGAAAACCTTTCAAATATAAATACGCATTTTGTTTGTCAGTAACTGCATCGCGTCGCGGTCTTATCTGTTGGATGGCTCAATTTAGCGTCCATCAGTGTGCGGGCTATCCTGCCCGTATTCCATTTTTTATTATCTGGAAGAGGACTCAACATGAAAACGAATACAGATTCAACATTCTACTTTATTCAGCGTGTAATCAGAACTGTCGCGATTTCTGCCGTGGTCATTGGGACAACGGCTGCGGCTACAGTAGCGAGTGCGGATGCAGGGGTGGTTTATACCTTGACCAACGCAGCGGCGGGTAATTCAGTGTCGGTGTTTAATCGTGCAGATGACGGAACATTGTCGGCAGGCGGACAAGTTGCAACGACTGGCTTAGGCAGTGGCGGCGGATTAGGTTCGCAAGGCGCGTTGGTGTTGAGCAAAAACGGCCAATGGTTATTCGCCGTCAATGCCGGTAGCAATGACGTTTCGGTGTTCTCCGCGAAATCGGGCGGCTTAACGCTGGTGAGCAAAACCGCCTCCGGCGGCGTGCGCCCGGTTAGCCTGACCGTGCATGACGATGTGCTGTATGTATTGAATGGCGGCGGTGTGAACAACATCAGCGGCTTCCGAATTCAGGACAACGGCACGCTGCAAGCTATCGCCGGTTCTACGCGGCCGTTGAGCGCCGATAATACGGGTCCTGCCCAAGTGCAGTTTAATCGCGACGGCGATGAATTGGTGGTAACCGAAAAAGCTACCAACAAAATCAGCTTGTATGCCGTGAAGAACGGCGTCGCCAGCGGCCCAGTGGTGCGCAATTCAAATGGCATGACGCCATTTGGATTCGCGTTCGACAAGCGCGATCATTTGATCGTGTCCGAGGCTTTCGGTGGCGGTGCGGGCTTAAGCGCATTGTCTTCTTACAATCTTGAAGAAGAATGGAACGAGCTACAGACCATTAGCGCATCGGTAAAAGACACGCAGTCAGCCGCATGCTGGGTCGTCACGACTAAAAACGGCAAATGGGCTTACACCAGCAATACCGCAAGCGGCACGATTTCCGGTTACGATATTGATCGCGCCGGTCGTTTGTCGCTATTCAATGATAGCGGTGTCACCGCCACGCCGGGTGCCAATCCAACGGACATGGCGCTGAGCAGAAACAGCCAATTCTTGTACGCGATCACACCGAGAACGGGTTTGGTTACGGCGTTTAAAATCGGTGCAGATGGAGGCTTGAGCGCCATTAACGGCGGCAATGGCATACCCGCCAGTGCAGTGGGCTTGGCGGCACGCTGAACTTACATTAAGTCATAGCTGTCATCATCAGAGCTGCAAGAAATTTTCTTGCAGCTCTTGTGCTATTTTTATTTCCATTTACGGGAGAATCGAATGAAAACACTCACACTATTTTTTCTCAGCTTATGCCTGTCTTTTTCCGTCATGGCGGCTGACAACGGCATGGTCATGAAAGCGAGCAAATATTCCGTTGCCGAAACGATGGATCGTTTCGAGAACGAAGCTAAAGCCAAAGGCTTCACCATCGTCGCGCGCGTCGATCATTCTGCTGCTGCAGAAAAAGTGGGTATGAAAATGCCTGCGTCGCAATTGTTGATATTTGGCAATCCTAAAGGCGGCACGCCGTTGATGTTAGCGTCGCCAACGGCAGGAATCGATTTACCGTTGAAAGTTTTAGCGTATGAAGACGCAGACGGAAAAATTTGGTTGGCGTATAACGCCGCCGATTATTTAAAATCGCGCCACAATATTTCGGGCAAAGACGAAGTGATAGCAAATATCAACAAAGCGTTGGATGCGATCGCAAACAAAGCGGTGGAATAGTCTTAAAATTAATATTACATAACATATTGATATTATTGAATTAATTGTAGCGATACGTAGGGTGCGCCGCGCGCACGCGTTACTATGTGAATGACTTCTAGGCTCGCTGGATCAGCCTTACGCGCGCGCGGCGTACCCTACAACACGAGGAACCGAATTCAGTATCGTTAGCAATAAATGCAAGTCCTGCGGAGCACTTTAGGTATTTTCAAATCAGGTGCGGACAACCACTGATCTTGCGATGTGATCGTGCACGCCCCGGCGTTTGGCGTTGGTCATTACCGAAACTAACAACACAAAGACCCACAGCGGGATGCCGTACATTCCGAATTCCGTTAACAACCCCATTTCGCCATCGCTATCTCGGCTTTCGCCGGCAAAGGTTCTTGGTAAGTCTGCGAATATCATCAGTAGGCTAAAAACTATCGGCACACAATCGCGCAAGACCGCTTGAGGAAAGCTGAGTTTGCTCTCAGACACATCCAGCACTTTCACTCCAAGCGCCATTTTGCCAATTGTCTGGCCGTATTTCGCATGCATGCAGACGCTATAAATATAGTAAGAAAGGGTTGAAATTACTAACCAAATTACCTGTAAGGCGGGCGTGCGGATGATTTCATCAATCCAAAAATCAATAAATACAAGAGGTAGCCATATCAGGCAATCAACAAGCGCTGCCCAGAAGCGCGGCCAAAAAGTTTGGTATTTTTTATCTATTATCATAGCCATTGTTTATATTATTTTATGTGGACGTTAGAAATTTGAAGGACGCTTCTATAAACTTGGCGGCAAATCAAAAATAGTGTGTAGCCAGGTTCGACATCAAGGCCTCAATGCGTTGCGAAGCTGCTGACGGTCAATGCAGTAAAAACGGTCGCGGCAAACAATTTTTTCAATGGCAGATTCATGGGGCGCTCTTTGGCTTGAGGTGGATGAAACTGTGTTCGATTATGCGGATATACAGTAAAATATTCAATTGCTTGGGTAAGTTAAATGGATAAAGTTTCAGTCAGCAGTTTGCCGCCATGCCCGAAATGTCATTCGGTTTACGTTTACGCGGACGGCGTGAAGTTGGTGTGTCCAGAATGTGCGCATGACTGGCCGAAAGATTCCGCGCAAGACAAGACCGAACAAAAGGCGGTAGTGCGCGATGCCAACGGCAATGTGTTGAGCGATAGCGATAGTGTGACAGTGATCAAGAATTTGAAAATTGGTGGCTCCTCGTCGGTGGTGAAGGGCGGAACGAAAGTGAAAAATATTCGCTTGATAGACAGTGATAATGGGCATGACATTGATTGCACAATAGACGGCATCGGTGCCATGCAATTGAAATCGGAATACGTGAAAAAAGCGTGACTCAACATTTACACAAAATATAAATAATTTAATTAAAACAAGGACTTATGATGTTAGACGTTCATTTACTCAGAACCGATATTGACGCCGTCGCGGCGCGTTTGCAGACGCGTGGTTATGCGCTCGACGTGGCGCAATTTCAGTTGTTGGAAGGCGAGCGCAAAACGATTCAGACGCGCACGCAAGAATTGCAAGCTACACGTAACAGTGCATCGAAATTGATCGGCCAAGCGAAGTCCAAAGGCGAAGATGTCACGGCTATCATGAATGAAGTCGCGGGCCTCGGCGATGCATTGAAACAAGCCGAAGCGCAACTCGAAGCCGTACAACAAAAACTCAATGCGATGTTGATGACGGTGCCGAACACGCCGCATGAATCGGTGCCATTGGGCAAAGACGAAACACAGAATAAAGAAGTCAGTCGTTGGGGCACGCCGCGCACGTTTGGCTTTGTGCCGAAAGATCATGTCGAGATCGGCGAGAAACTTGGCCTGCTGGACTTTGAAAATGCGGTGAAATTATCCGGCGCGCGTTTTTCTGTTTTGCACGGTCCGCTCGCGCGCCTACATCGTGCGTTGGCGCAATTCATGCTCGATGTGCACACGCAGGAACACGGCTACAGCGAAGTGTATGTGCCGTATCTGGTGAATGCCGAATCGGTGCAGGGCGTGACCAGTTTGCAAAAATTTGAAGAAGATTTATTCAAAATTGAAAAGCAAAATCTGTATTTGATTTCAACCGCCGAAGTGCCGGTAACGAATTTGGTACGCGACACGATTATCGACGCGAAAAATTTGCCGCTGAAATTCGTCGCGCATACGCCGTGCTTCCGCAGCGAAGCCGGCAGCTACGGCAAAGACACGCGCGGCATGATTCGTCAGCATCAATTCGATAAAGTCGAGATCGTGCAAATCGTGCATCCGGATGAATCGCATAAAGTGCATGAAGAACTGACCGGTAACGCTGAAGCGATTTTGCAAAAGCTCGAGTTACCGTATCGCAAAATGTTGTTATGCAGCGGCGACATCGGATTTTCTTCGGCGAAAACCTATGATCTGGAAGTGTGGTTGCCGGGTCAGCAGGCGTATCGCGAAATTTCTTCCTGCAGTAATTATGAGGCGTTTCAGTCGCGGCGCATGCAAGCGCGTTTTCGCAATGCGCAAGGCAAGCCGGAACTGGTACACACCTTGAATGGTTCGGGTTTGGCGGTCGGTAGAACGCTGGTGGCGATTTTGGAAAACTATCAGAACGCCGATGGTAGCGTCAGTGTTCCCACTGCATTGAAGCCTTACTTGCCCGGACTGGATCAGCTTCAGTTAAAAGCTTAGTCGGTTTGATGATGGTCAGGATGGCGGTGCGTGGGTCGTTTTTCTGTGCCAATTTTTTCGGCGCTTCGGCGTCGGCTTGTAACAACGGCTGATACGGTTTTTCCAGGCGTTGCAGGATGTCGTAAAAGTTACGAATATTTTCCACATACTGCACCGCTTCTTCGCCGCGTCCGTAGCCGTGCTTGAGGGTTTTGTAAAAACGTGGGCTGGCAATCGAAGGGAGCGTGAGCTTCACATCCAGCCACGCATCCGGGCTAAATTTATTTCGTTGCGTCAAAATGCGCGCATCTTCTAAATGCCCAAGCCCTTGGTTATACGCCGCCAGCGCCAGCCAGGTGCGATCCGGTTCGGGTATGCGCGCGGGCAATCCATCGTCACGCAAGGTCAATAAATACTCCGCGCCGGCCAGAATGCTTTGCCGCGCGTCGAGACGATCGCTGACTTGCATCCGCTCCGCCGTTTCCACCGTCAGCATCATCATGCCGCGCACGCCAGTGTAGGAAGTGGCGAACGGATCCCAATGGCTTTCCTGATACGCCACAGCCGCCAATAAGCGCCAGTCGATGCCGGTCCGTTGCTCCGCTTGAATGAAATAGGATTTGTAACGCGGCAGTGTGGTCGTGGTGCGTTCGATCAAACCACTGATGTCATCATTCTTCAGCCGCGTGACGTGACCGTAGTAGCGATCGACAAGGCGCTTTAATCGGCCGTCGGCGCGAATGGTTTCCATGAACTGATTTACGAGCGGCAGCAATTGGTAGTCGTCCTGCAACGGCAGCGCCCAGGCGACGGGGGCGGGCGAGCCTAAGTCGAAGGCAACTTTAATATCGGGAAAATAATTGCGCGCGAGGGCAAACAAATGCGAATCACCAATGGCTAATTCGATTTCGCCGTCTTCGAGTTTTTGCAATAAATCTTCTTCACTCAAGTCACCGGCTTCGCGCCATAGCATGTGCGGATACTGTTGTTTGAGGCTCTGCTGATTGTCGTGCAGGCGCAGGGTCGGCGTGATATGAATTTTGCTCTTGACCATCTGCGCCACGTTGCGCGGCGTGTCTTCATTCAGGCGCGCGATCACTTGCGTGGTCGCGCTTTGATACGGCGCGGAAAAATGCGCCAGTTGTGCGCGTTGCGGCGTGACATTCAGAGCCGCGGCGGCAAGATTGCCTGTGCCTTTATTCAAGGCAGGCAACAGGTCTTCAGTTTTTTCGACCACTTCAAAACGAAGCGGCACATTGAGATGCCGCGCAAATTCCTGCGCCAAATCGTGATCCAGCCCGCGATAACTGCCGCTGGCATCTTCAAAATAACTGGCCGGGCTATTGACCGTGAGGACGACTAATTCAGTGAGTTTTTTCGGCGCCAATGGCGGCGCGTCAACTGCCGCTTTGCCGCTGCAGCCCACCATACCAATCAACAGTAATATAAAAATAATCCTGTGCATGAATGACATAGCTGCGATAGTTGAAGTGGAATACCCGGTGTGATGTGCTGCGATTTCACTGACGAAATTCAGTGTGCGTAAATTATGCGGGCTTGTCTAATTTTTATTTTGCAAAGTTATGACAAAGTTACCTGTAAATGGGTACAACTTGCTCGCGAATCCGCTTGCCGCGATAATACGCAGCATAGTAATCAATAGAAAAAATTATGACTCATCGCATCGTCGCATTAATTCCCGCTGCAGGCAAAGGCACGCGTATTGGCGAATCGACGCCGAAGCAATATGTTCTGCTGAATGGCAAACCGATGTTGCAATATCCGTTGCAAACTTTATCCAGTATGGCGTCGATTGATCATGTGTATGTTGTGATTGATGCGCGCGATCAGTTTTGGGGGCAGCATGTGTGGCCGGATTTTAATGGCAAGTTAACGGTGCTGCGCTGTGGCGGTGCGAGTCGCGCGCAAAGCGTATTGAATGGCCTCAACGCCATGACGCAAAATATGGCCGACGATGCTTGGGTGTTGGTGCACGATGCCGCGCGGCCTGGTTTGCAAACTAGCGATGTGACCAGACTCATTCATGCCGTCGCGCAGGACACCGTGGGCGGGCTACTAGCCTTGCCTTTGCCCGATACTTTGAAGCAAGGCGACGCGGCGCATCGCACGCTGAAAACCTTACCGCGTGAAAATTTATGGCTGGCGCAAACGCCGCAAATGTTCCGCTATGCGTTACTCAAGCGCGCATTGAACGCCTTGCCCACCGACGCAGTCACAGATGAAGCGCAGGCAATTGAAGCATTAGGATTGCAGCCGAAATTAGTTGCCGGCAGCGCGGCAAATTTCAAAGTGACGTACCCGGGTGACATTGCGCTGATGCAAAAAATACTTAAATAAAACAAAGGGTTATACAAGGAAAATATTGATGAGAATCGGCAATGGATTTGATGTGCATGCGCTGGTCGCGGGGCGAAAATTAATTATCGGCGGCGTCGAGATTGCGCATGATAAAGGTTTGCTCGGCCACTCCGACGCGGATGTTTTGTTGCATGCGATTTGCGATGCGCTGCTCGGCGCAGCGGCGCTGGGCGACATCGGCAAGCATTTCCCCGACAGCGACCCGCGCTATAAAGGCATCGATAGCCGGCAGTTGTTGCGCCATGTTGGCGAGTTGATTACCAAGTCCGGCTATGTCGTCGGCAATATTGATTCGACCATCATCGCGCAAGCGCCGAAAATGGCGCCGCATATTGCGACCATGGTGAAAAATATTGCGGCCGATTTACATGTGTACGAAAATCAAATCAGCGTGAAAGCGACCACGACCGAGCAACTAGGCTTCACCGGACGAGGCGAGGGCATTGCGGCACAAGCGGTGTGTTTTCTGGTATTACGGACAGGTTGATTTCGCTATGCTGGCGCAGTTAAAAAATTGGTTAGGATTTTCTGCTTCAGCGCCGGTATTTGTCTCCGACGCGTTGTGGCGCGACACCTTGCACGCCATGCCGTTTCTATCGGGCTTTAGCCAAGACGAAATGCAACGCCTGCGCGAATTAACGACGCAATTTCTGCAGCAAAAACAATTCAGCGCCGCAGCGGGCCTGGTGCTCACCGATGCGATGCGCGCCTTCATCGCGACGCAAGCTTGTCTGCTGATTCTGCATCTGGGCCTCGATTCTTATCAGAGCTGGGACGAAATCATCGTCTATCCGCGCGAATTTTCGCCGCGCCACGAATACCTGGACGAGGCCGGCGTGGTGCATGTGAGCGAACATCCGCTTGCGGGCGAGGCGTGGCTGAACGGGCCGGTGGTGTTGTCGTGGGAAGATGCGGCACAAAGCGGCGCGGGTGACGGCTATAATGTCGTCATCCATGAGTTCGCGCACAAGCTGGATATGTTGAATGGCGATGCCAATGGATTCCCGCCGCTGCATAAAAATATGTCGCGCGTGGAATGGTCGAAGGCGTTCGAGACGGCTTTTCATGCGTTTAAATTACTTCAATTTAATCAAATAGTTACAGATATTGACCCGTACGCAGCGGAACACCCGGCAGAATTTTTTGCCGTGCTCACCGAGGCGTTTTTTGAAATACCGGATGTGGTGTCAGAACAATTTCCCGATGTATATAAACAGCTCGCGTTGTTCTATCGTCAGGACCCCTTACAACGTTTCATGTTATCGAGCCAAAACAATTGATCAGCGAACCCATGCACCACGACGCCGCAATCCAACGCTTGAAAGCCGTGCTGGCCGGCGAGGATAAAAATATTCCGCTGGCGGAAGCGGCGCTGCTAATCGCGCATCTACTCGCGCCTGACACCGAAGTCGCGCTGTATCTGAAAAAATTGCGCACGATGCAAAGCGATCTGGCGAAGACCGTCGCAAGTGACTTCAACGCACAACAAAAAATCACGGCATTGAATCACTATTTATTTGAAGAAATGGAATACCAAGGGAACGAGCTGGATTATTACAATCCGTGGAATAGTTTTCTCTCAGCCGTCATCGATAGCAAAGCCGGCATCCCGATTACCTTGTCGATTTTATATATCGAACTCGGTCGGGCGATTGGCCTGGATTTACAAGGCGTGAATCTGCCCGGACATTTTCTCGTGATGTTGGCGGGCGAAAAAAATCGTACCGTGCTCAACGCTTTCAACAATGGAGAACGGGTGAGCGATGATGACTTGCGCGGGTTTCTCGCCGCTGCGCAGGGCTCGGCGGCAGGTGCGGCGGCGAATCTGGATGACTTGGCGCAGCCGACCAGCCATCGAGAAATTTTGCTGCGTCTGCTACGCAACCTGAAAAAAATCTATTTCGACGAAGACGATTTTGAACTCGCGATCGAAGCGATTCATTTATTGTTGTTGATCAACCCGGACAGCGCCGAAGAATATCGCGATCGCGGTTTGATTTATCAGCAACTCGAAGCCTTCCGTGCGTCGCTGGAAGATCTGACGCGCTATTTGGAATTGGCGCCGGAAGCGAATGACGCGCAACTGGTGCGCAATATGATCGCCGAGTTGCGCGAGATTAATGCCAAAATGAATTGAAGTTCGCTGGGCCGCGTCCCGCGCGCAGTGGTTTTTCTAGTGCGCGTAGCGTGATAGCATGGCAGCCATTCTCATCTCGAAAAACGCCTATGAAAGCTAAAAGACTTGCACGTAAATCCGGCATGCCGCCGGGATCGCTGGTATAT
>JAYVJD010000062.1:0-5582 GCA_043769625.1 Pseudomonadota bacterium
CATCATGTCAGCAGCACTGCAAGAGCTGAATATTGAATCCATGCAATTATCCGATGCCGCATTACGTCACGGCGTGTTGTACGATTTAGCCGGCCGCGTAAGCCATCACGATATGCGTGATGTGACGGCAGCGCATTTTGCTGAACGTAGCCATATTGACCGGCAACATGCCAGTCAGGTACAGAGAATTGCTGCGCATTTACTTTCCCAGCTGACGCAAGATCTGGATGAAGATGATTTAGAAGACAGCATGCAGCTATTGGGCTGGGCGGCGCAGTTACACGAAGTCGGCCTCTCCATTGCCTATAGCGGTTATCACAAACATGGCGCTTATATAATTCAAAACGCCGATCTGCCGGGTTTTTCCAAGACCGAGCAATATCGTTTGGCCGTATTAGTGCTAGCCCATCGCGGTGCGCTGGATAATCTCTCGGGGATGACATTAAGCGAAACGCAATGGGCGATGGTATTTGCGCTGCGCATTGCCGTACTTTTATGTCGCAGTCGTATTCAACAAACACTACCTGCCATGACCTGCCAGCAGGACAAGCAGACTTTTCATTTGTTTGTCGATGGTATGTGGCTGGAGCAAAATCCGCTCACCGAAACCATGCTTGAACGCGAAGTGGCTCAGTGGCCGTCAGTCGGCAGAAAACTTATCGTCAAACATCAGTCTGCCGGCATCGGCATCGGCGATTAGCGGCTAGACATCGGGCAGCAGGTCTGGCGATACGACGGCGCGCAAGCGAGTTTCATAGCGATTATTTTTTTCACGACTTTCAAACCACCACGCCGCGCCTTTTTTGATCGCCATATCCGCCACGACGCCTTGCGTGAGCAAGGCAGCGACCTGGCCTAAAGTGGGCTGGTGGCCGACTATCAAAATCGTTCTTTTGCCATTGGGCCAACCGGCTAAATCCAATACATCTTGTGCCGAAGCACCGGCGAGCAAATCACACGTCTCATATTCCCAGTCCAACGCCTTTACCGTCTGCTGCGCGCGCTTCGCCGGGCTGGCCAAAACTCGTGCATCTTTGGGCAAATTCATCTCCAGCCAGGCCGCCACGCGGCGCGCATGGGTGCGGCCTTTATCTGTCAATTTACGCGTGAAATCGATATTCCCTTCCTCGGCTTCAGCGTGGCGCCAGATGATCAAATCCATAAATTTAGCTTCCTATTGCTTCAATTTACCCAGCACACGGTCTTGTGCTGAATATTTTTTGTTACGCGGCAAAAGCCGCCGGTAGCTACCGTCGTCGAGCATTAACCAGGCGTGCTGGTTATCCTTGAGATAGGGTTTTAACGCTTCTTCGACGATGCGTTTTTTTAGCGCGCGATCCAAAACAGGGAAGGCGATTTCAACGCGGCGGAAAAAATTACGCTCCATCCAGTCGGCGCTGGATAAATAAATATCTTCTTGCGCATTATTAAAAAAATAAAAAATCCGATGATGCTCAAGAAATCTGCCGACAATGGAGCGCACGGTAATATTGTCCGACAAGCCGGCAATGCCGGGCCGCAAACTACACATGCCGCGGATCAAGAGATGAATTTTTACGCCCGCCTGTGAGGCGGCGTACAAAGCACGTATGATTTCCGGATCTAGTAGAGCATTCATTTTGGCAATAATCATGGCCGGTTTGTCGGCTTTCGCTTGCGCTATTTCGACGGCTATTTTTTCTAAAATCATCGTATGCAAAGTAAACGGTGATTGATATAGTCGCTGCAATTTGGCGGCTTTACCCATGCCTGTCAGTTGGGTAAAAGTTTCGTTCACATCGTCACAGATTTTTTCATCGCAGGTGAATAAGCCAAAATCGGTATAGATACGCGCAGTACGCGAATGATAGTTGCCGGTACCCAAATGCACGTAACGCTTCAGTTTGTTTTGTTCCCGGCGGATCACCATGGCCATTTTGGCGTGAGTTTTGATACCCAAGGTGCCGTACACGACTTGCACGCCATCGCGTTCCAATCGCTCAGCCCATTTCACGTTGGTTTCTTCGTCGTAGCGGGCAAATAACTCGACTACCGCGACCGTCGCCTTGCCACGCTTCGCCGCGTCGCACAGGGCTTCCAGCAAGGCCGAGTCATGTCCTGTGCGATAGATGGTTTGGCGTATCGCCAGCACATCGGGGTCGCGTGCGGCGGCGCGAATAAAATCGACTACCGGCGCAAATGATTCGTAGGGATGATGCAATAAAATATCTTGCTTACGAAGGGCGGCAAAAATATCGCTTTGTTGGCGCAGCGCTCGGTGAATGCTCGGCACAAATTCGGGAAATTTCAAGTCCGGACGGTTGACTAAGTTCGGCAAGTCTATCCATCTGGCGAGATTGATCGAACCATTTAGAAAATAAATATCACTACTCGTCAGATGTATTTTTTTACTTATATACTCGATGACCGCCAATGGAAATTGACTCGATACCTCAAGCCGTACGGCATTGCCGTAATGACGACGCGGTAATTCGCCGCGTAGCTTATCGATTAAACTTTGCTTTTCTTCTTCATCAATAAATAATTCCGTATTGCGCGTGAGCCGAAACGTGTGGCTGGCTGTCACCTGCATACCGCGAAACAGCTCGCCCACGTGGGCTTGCAAGATCGCAACCAACGACACAAAGGTCGTCTCATTTCCCGCCACACCAGGCGGCACAGGAATCAGCCGAGGCAACGAGCGGGGGGCAGGCACAATCGCCAGATCAGCTTGACGTCCATAGGCATCGTCGCCATTCAGCTCAATCAATAAATTCAAACTTTTATTTAGAATGCGCGGGAGAGCTTGTCCCGGCTGGATGCTGATCGGCGTTAACAACGGCAATACTTCGCGATGAAAATAATCTCGCGCCCAGATGCTTTGCTGCGGTGTCCAATGCTGCGCGCTTTGAATAACGATATTTTCCGCTGCCAACGCGGGCAATATCACTTGATTCAGCAGGGTAAATTGGTGCTGCACCAGCTCGTGGGCGCGCTGACTGACGAGCGCTAACACGGCCACGGGAGTCAGCCCATCCAAGCCGATTTCGCCTGGGTTGGATTTGATTTGCTCTTTCAAGCTGGCGACACGTATCTCGAAAAACTCATCAAGATTATTGCTGAAGATACACAAAAAGCGCAGCCGCTCGAGCAGCGGAATGGATTCGTCCTCAGCCTGCGCGAGAACTCGGCGATTAAATTCCAACTGACATAGATCGCGGTTTAAGAAATCGGCAGACGCTAGCGGCATGCGACGAGCGCTAACGTGATGAGGTGAGGATGACGTTGTTGTGGCGTTGCTCGTCTCCATGGTCGCGGGATCAACTTTCGCAAAATGCGGATTAAGAATTATGCGTCTAGGCTAAATTAGTTTTATTACAAAATGATGACAATACGGATTTATAATCCGTAAATCATTGATTTATTTTAATAAAATAATATAAGTGGGAGATGGGGCTGAAAACGTCGTTCAATCTTGGCGGTGAAAAACAGCGTTGACGCAGCCGCACACGAGCACAGACAAGGCAACGTTACATCCTGCCAGAATTTTATACTTTCACAGTCACCCGCATGTGCGACCAGCAGGTGACCGCTTAGTTTCAGGGCACACTATTTTTTAGATTTTTTGCGTTTCTTATTTGTTTTGGCCGCACCATTACTTGGAGCGGATAAGGGTCTGCCTGTTTTGACCGTATCCAACGCGCTGATGGCGTTGACCAGATCTGCGCTATTGAGCCGTCCCAAAGCAAGCAAGCCTGCGCGCAGTAATTCGCTTTTTTTGACCGCCATACCGGCATTGATACATTGCAACTTGAGGCGCGCAATATGTTCGTACTCCGATTTGGGCATGGTGAAACTATCGCGCACCACTTTTTGTTTTTTAGGTTTTTTTTCACCCGCTGCTGCTGTAGCGGGCGCCTTCTTGGCCGTGGTTTTCTTAGTTGCAGTTTTCTTAACTGCTGAAGTTTTTCTGACCGTTTTTGCGGCAGTTCGTGGCTTAGCTTTAACGGCGGAAGTGGTTTTTGCTTGCGGCATAACAAATCTCCTCGAAGTGAACAGATCAATAGAAACCTATGCTTACCATATACCGTATATACGGTTTTTTCAACTCGGTTACCTACATAACGATATGTTTTAAGCCGCCCATTTTTTCTACCCTCAAAAAAAATTGATGACAACTCTGTTACAAAAAAATGACCGCCTTAAGACGATCCCCAAGCTGTCGAAGGAGTGAAAGTAACTAGCATTTTCTTGCATCAACTGTCGGCCTCGATAGGCCGCTTGTAGCTAACTATGACCCAAACCTGACAAGGCGGCTTAGTAATAAGCTACCGTGGTTGAAATGATTTTCATATGTCTGCTTGAGGATGTTAGTGCGTTGACACAATCAAAATCGCCCCACAGCAGTCATTCGGCGCTTATAAAAGCGGTCACTGGCGCATTAAAATTATTGGGCGCAGTTCGGAATAATCGGAGGCTTTCAATCCCTGATGGTCGGTTGGTTATCCCACATTCACCGGCACCAAGGTCATGGTGTCATTGCCGAAAATATCGATGACTTTTATGGCGATGGTGTAGCGCCCGGGTTTGGTGTATTTATGGGTGGCCGAGGTTAATTCCAACTCGCGGTTTTTGCGAGTGCGGAAGCTTTGCCATTCGTTTTCGAAAATGTAGCCGCCGGTCCAACGCTCTTCAAAAGTTTGCTCCATTAATTCCAGGCCGCGTTGGGTTTCCTCAACTCCGGTCAAGCTGCCCTGGACACCGCTAACGCCAGCACCCACTGGCACCTTGATAATTTCCTTGCGGTTCTCGTAATCAAAATCTACCGCCCAATAATCTACCCAGTCGGTCCATTGTTTGGTCAACACGTCACGGGTAATGACGCCTTGTTTATCTTTGTTGAGCTTAATGAGCGTGCCCTGTTCGCACACCACTTCGCTTTTGCCTTCTTTTAATTCGGCGGCTATCGAATCGGCCATGCCTTGCGAATAAAAGACAGAAAAGTCCGTCAATTCCATCGATACAGTTAGCTTGTCTTTTTTGTCGTATAGCGGCTTAGCTTCGATGTAACTCAAGTCAGCGAAGCGTACCTGGCCTTTTTCGACCGCACGTTTGTCAAAAACCTCTGGCGGGATGCGCTTGAAGGCGAGATCAATACCTTTTTGTTTTGCTTCTTCAAATTCCTTGCCGCTGGTGGAGAGTCCCATCTCAAACTCAAACGCTAGCACATCGACGCGCGACGCACCGCGCTTACGGCATTCGGTGATCACTTCTTCTATAAATAACCGACCCACTGGCAAGTTGATCGGGCCGACCACTACCAGCCGCCCGCCATTCTTGCCGTGGAAAAAGTTGGCGTCGGGCAACGCCTCGGCGCGATAGGCTTTCAAAATCAAATCGCGGAACTCCTGCTCCTTGCGCGCAAGTGCCTGTTCTTTCTTTTTGGCTGAGAGCTTGCCGGAAATATTCAGATAAGCTTGGCGCTCGTAGCGGCCGAGGTTGAGCACCTCGAAAGCGCGAAAGGGTTTGCCCGCTGTCTTCAACTCGCGCTGCACCCCAATGATGCGCTTACGGGTGGTATGGATGCCGAACTTGCCGAGGTC